>JAYWEB010000211.1:0-4336 GCA_043779575.1 Chthoniobacter sp.
GCCGGCGAACGCGCCGCCGCCCTCACCCGGCAGCTCCTCGCTTACAGCCGCAAGCAGGTCATGGAAAAAAAAGTCGTCTCGCTCGGCGACGTGATTCAGAGCGTGGGGACGATGCTCCGCCGGCTCCTGCCGGAAAATATCACCCTCACTTTCGATCTCCCGCCCGGCCTGCCCCACATCTACGCCGACGTGTGCAGCCTCGAACAGATCATCATCAATCTCGTGGTCAACGCCCGCGACGCCACGCCCGCCGGAGGGAGCATCGCCGTGCGCCTCGAAGCGGCGGAAATCGCCGACCGCGACATCACGCACCGCCCCGAAGCCCGGGCCGGACATTTCGCCCGCCTGACCGTCACGGACTCCGGCGCCGGCATGAGCGAGGAAACGCGCGCGCGCATTTTCGAGCCGTTTTTTACCACCAAGGAAGTGGGCAAAGGCACCGGCATGGGCCTCGCCACAGTCATCGGGATCGTCCAGCAGCACGAAGGCTGGATCGAGGTCGAGAGCGCATTGGGGCGCGGGACCACCTTTCGCATCCACCTGCCGGTCACCGACCTCGTGGCGGCCATCGAGGCCGCGCCGGCCGCCGACCTGGAGCGCGCAGTGGCGAACGACGTGATCCTCCTCGTGGAAGACGACGAGGACGTCCGCTCGCTGGCGCGGTGCGTCCTGGAGGACGCCGGCTACCGCGTGCTCGAAGCCGCCGACGGCCACCGCGCCATCGCCGCCTGGCAGGGCTTCACCGGGCGCATCGACCTCCTGCTGACCGACATGGTCATGCCCGGCGGACTCTCCGGCAGCGACGTCGCGCAGCGTTTCAGCGCCGACCGGCCCGATGGCAAAATCATCTTCAGCAGCGGCTACAGCGAGAGCTTCTTTGGGAAGGATGCGGGCCTGCGCGAGGGCGTGACCTACCTGCCGAAACCCTACATCGCCAAACAGCTCACCGGTGCGGTCGCCCGCGCCCTGGCCGAAACCGCCGTCGCCGCTTAATCAGTGCGGATATTCGCCCAGACGCCGTCGTTGCCGGACGCCTTGATTGGCTTTCAGGCCCGCGCCGCAGTCACGCTTTGCGACCCGAGCAAGCGGCCCGCAAGTTGCGGAAATTCCTGAAACTTTATCGAATTATGATTCCAAGAAATCCGTTGACCGCCCCCGCCCCGCTGGGCTATTCCCCGCGCCGATGAAGGCATCTACACTTTTCCTTTTCCGGTTCACGAAAACCCTCCGCCTCACCTCCACGAGTCTGCTCCTGCTGACGGGTATGGCCCTGGCGCAGGAACCCGAGCCGATCTTCGATCGGCCCACCCGGCTGGGCGATCCCTCACCGATGCTGCCGATGACGCCGTCGCCGATGCTCGACACGATCACCCTTTTCCCCGATGCGTCAGAAAGCATGTCGCTGGAGCAGGAAATCGACAAACAGCCGTGGAAATTCGTGCTGCACGGCAATGCGACCGCGACCTACAACGACAACATCTTCATCAGCCACTCGAACGAGCAGGAGGACTTCATTTTCACCATCGCGCCGGGCATGGCGATCGGGCGCGGGGAGTTTCGCAATGAACTGGCCAGCCTCGGCAGCTACGAGACGCGCTTTAACCCGGACCGCTCGGACATCGTGGAAGGGGAGAACTATATCTTTGTCCACTACGTCCCCAGCGTGACGCTTTTCGCGGACCACAGCAGCGAGAACACCTTTGACCATGATGTAACGCTCGACGGTCAGTATGAGTGGAAGCGGCTGACCCTCGGCCTGAAGGCCCGGTTCCAGACGGTTAATCTGCCGGATGTGGACCTTGGCGAACGCTTCAAGCGAAACCTTTTTACCGGCGCGCTGACCAGTAAGTATGATTACAGCGCGAAGACCTCGTTTGAGTTGAATTTCTTCGGCTCCATCCGCGACAACGCCGGCGACCGCTTGGACATTACTGACTACCGGGGGCAGGCCTGGGTGAACTATCAAGTGCGGCCGAAGATCACGCTCGGGGTCGGATTTACCTACGGGTATGTGGATGTCAGCCGCGGGCCGAGCCAGAGCTATGAGCAGGCGCTCATGCGGTTGCGCTATCGCGCCACTGCGAAGGTACGCTTCGATCTCTCCGCCGGCGCAGAATTTCGCGAGATTCATGGCCTAGCCAGCCAGACGAACGGCATCTTCAGCCTGGGTGTCTCGTATGCGCCGTTTGATGGGACATCAAGCTATCTCCACAGCTATCGCCGCACCGTCACCTCGGCTAACGTCCTGCCCACGAACTACGACGTGACCGGGGTCGAGGCACAGATTCGCCAGCGTTTTGCCAAACGCTTTTACTTCGTTGTTACCGGAGGCTATCAAAAGCTGAATTACGAGTCTTTCGGTTCGGTGATCCAGCGGGATGACGACATTTTCTACATCCATCCGAGTTTGGGCATGGACATCACGTCCTGGCTGAGTTGCGAATTGGGGGCTGAGTATCGTCAGGATCATTCGACCAATCAACTCTCGAGCTTTTCAGAGACCACCATTTACTTTCAGTTTAACGCGTTTTTCTAGCCGCCTGCCTGAAGGCAACCATCCTGCAGAGGCGGGAATCATTCTTATGGAAACACATCGTGTTAGAACTCTGGCTTGGAGCGCCTTTTGTGCAGGCTTATTGGGTATGGTCGCAGGTCTGCTGCCCTGCGGGGCGCGCGGGCAGCAGGGCAACTATCTGCTCGCGCCGAACGACCTCATTTCGGTAACCATCTTTCAGGAGGACGACCTCGCCACGAAGTCGCGGGTGGGCAACGATGGCACGATTTCCGTCCCGCTCATCGGCTCCGTCAAGGTCGGGGGAAAATCCGTGGATGATGCAGCACAGATCATCCGGTCACGCCTGGCCAAGGGCTACCTCGTGAATCCGCAGGTCAATGTCGGTGTTGTCGAGTTTGCCAAACGCTTCGTCACCGTCCTCGGCCAGGTGCAAAAGGGTGGCACGTTTGAGTTCCCCGACCAAGGTGGGCTGAGTTTGCTCCAAGCAATCGGCTTGGCGGGCGGATACTCCAAAATAGCAAATCCCAAGAAGATCGTGGTCAAACGCAAGCTGGATGGGAAGGAAACGGTGGTTCTTGTGAATGGCTTGGAGCAGGCGGCAAAAAACGGCACCCAAGCGTTCGAGGTGCTCCCCGGCGATACCATTACCGTAGCTGAAAGCTGGCTGTAACCTCATGGCCACACGCCGCAGTTCCAAATCCACCTCACCCGCGGCCGATGAGGCCAAGATCATCGACCTCCATGCCTGGTTATTTCTCCTGCGGGAAAAGTGGAAATTCATCGCTTTCTGCACCTTCGCGATGCTCTCCCTGGCGGGCGTCTATCTTTACCTCAAAACCCCGGTTTTTACGGCGCGGACCATTGTTCTGGTTACAGAGGACGCGGCCAACGTCATGAACAGCATCAAGGACGTCAATCAGGACAACTTCAAGTCCGACCTCGCGCTCAAAAGCGTGGAAGGTGCCATGAATAGCAGCACGCTGCTCCTCCGCGTCGCCAAACTCAACAATCTGGAGCAGGAAGACTCCGCGTTCCGGGCCGCGCCCGGCCAGCCTCCAATCACTGACACCGCGGTGGCCGCGATTATGCAGAGCAAGGTCGATGCGAAGCTCAAGCGCGGCACGCGGCTGATCGAAATCGGCTTTGACAGCACCAATCCCGAGCGCGCCGCGAAAGTCGCCCGCACGCTCGTCGAGGAATACACGAAAATGTATTTTGAACAGAATGCGAAGGCCGCGACGCTGGCCAACGATTTCCTCCGCAAGCAGGCGATGGATTTGAAAGAGCGCGTCGCCAAATCTGAGCAGAGCCTCCAGGAATACCGCGAGAAATTCGACACCGTTTCGCTGGAAGAAAAGCAGAACCTCACTTCCGACTACCTGAAGCAACTCAACCTCAAACTGGAGGAGGCGCGCAGCAACCGGATTAAAATCGAATCCGATCTGCCAATTTTGCGGAAGGCCCAAACCGTGCCAGTCGAGGAGTTGCTAGCCATGCAGAGTGTTTCCGGCCTGCCCGACGTGCAGGACGCGCTCAAGCTCATCACGTCCAAGGAGTCCGAGTTTGCCCAGATCAAAAAGCGCTACCTCGAACTGCATCCAAAATACATTCAGACCCGGAGTGAATTGAGCGGCCTGCACCAGACTCTGGAACGGGCTGCCCGGAAAGCTGCCAGCATCGCCCTGAATTCGTATGAGGGAGCAAAGGAGGCAGAGCAAAAGCTCAAGTCCGCCCTTGAGGAACAGCAGAAAAACGGGGTCGAACGTTCCCGCATCGTCATCCCTTATGACGAACTCCGACGGCAGACCGAATCCGACAAGC
>JAYWEB010000212.1:0-1682 GCA_043779575.1 Chthoniobacter sp.
CGATCGTTCGTGTTCTTGTTCAGCTTCAGGAGATCGTGGAGCGGGACGTTGTGCTGTTTGGCGATGCCGGTCAAAGTCTCACCTTTGGCGACCACATGCGGAATCGTTGGGGCTGCCGGTTCGGCCTTGGGAGCTTCCGGCGCGGGTGTGGCGGGGGGCTTGGCAGCCTTGGTTCCTGTGACCGCGGGAGCAGCGGCGATGGGCGTCGCGACGGACGCAGCTGGTTCGGGGCTCGGCTTGGCCTCGTCGCGCTGCTTGATGAGCGCCCCGAGGTCGGCGATTTTTTGCGTCAGCGCCTCGATCTTCTTGCTCTGCATTTGCAGATCCCGGCGGAGTTCATGCACCTCTTGGGTGAGGGACGAATCCGCCGCAAAGCTGGGGGCCAGGAGCGCGCCAAACGCAGTCGCGGCGCACAGCGAGGAAAAAAGACGACTCATGCGCAACCACTCTCACCTTCCACCGGGACTGGCAAGCGTGGCGAGGGGGCCGGGCGGCGAAAAGGAGCCGCCCGCCGATCTTGCCATTCGGGTCAGCTCCCGTATTATCCCGGCATGCCTGAGAGCACGCTACGACCGCCTGAGGAGGTGTGCCGGAAACAACCAATGGAGGATGGCCACCATGGATGATCCCAAGCAACTCGACCTTTTCCCGCAGACAGCCGCGCCCGCCGAGGCGGCAGAGCCGGCGGTGAAAACCCACTCCACGGCCAAACTGCGGCGTTCGCGTTTTCTTGGGCGGCTGACCAAGGTTTTCCGGGTGAGGAACGCGCTGCCGTGTGTGGGTCTGGTCGTCCTCGCTGGCTGCCTGGCTTTCATCGTGGCGCCTGATGAAGAACCGACCGAGGAGAGCCGCCTCGCTGCGGCGTTGGGCGGCTCGCTGCCCACGGTGGTCATCGACCCCGGCCACGGCGGGAATGACGACGGCGCGAGAAGTCACGGATTGCGAGAAAAGGAGTTGAGCCTCGACCTTTCGCTGCGAGTGGAAAAAATACTCAAGACCTTCAATTTCCCGACTGTCCTGACCCGGCGCGATGATAGCTACGTGTCCCTCGCCGAGCGGGCGGCGGTGGCCAACAAGATCGAAAACGCCATCTTCGTCAGCATCCATTTCAACCACTCGCGGAGCAACGCGGCGACGGGCGTGGAAACCTTTTATGCCACGGAGAAAGTGCCGCCGGAGAGTGCCTGGACGTGGGTGGGGTTCTTTACGAAACCCGAGGCCGGGCCCAGCGACAACGGCGAAGACCTCGCGGGTTACATTCAGACCGCGCTGGTCAGCCGGACCGAGGCCGAAAACCGGGGCATCAAGAAGCGCGAACTTTACGTCGTGCGCCACACCCGCTGCCCGGCGGTGCTCGTGGAGGGCGGCTTCCTCAATAACCCGCTCGATGCCCGGCTCCTCGCCAACGGCGAGTATCTCGACCGCCTCGCCAAAGCGATCGCCGAGGGCGTGATGACCTACCAGAAAAACCGCCCGCGCCCCGCGCCGGCACCGCCGAAAATCGCCGCTCATTGAATGGGCTCCCACCCCACCGCGTCGCACCCCAGCTCAATGAAAATCCCCGCCTTCCTTTCGCTCACCCTCCTCCTGGCCGCCGCCGCGTGCGCCGATGACCAGCTCCGCCGGGTGCAGTCGGAGTTGAAAAGCCAGGGCTTTTACTACGGCGACACCACCGGCGAGAC
>JAYWEB010000213.1:0-4324 GCA_043779575.1 Chthoniobacter sp.
CCGCGCGCGGATGTCATCACCGGCGTCATCAAGGCGAACGTGCCGTGCCGCATCGCCTTCCAAGTGGCCTCGGGCCTGGATTCGCGCGTCATCCTCGATGAGAACGGCGCGGAGCGGCTGCTCGGCCAGGGCGACATGATGTACCGCCCGCCCGGCACCTCGCGCATGATCCGCGCGCAGGGCGTGTACGTCACCGACGAAGAGATTCGCAAAGTCGTCGAGCACGCCTCCGCGCAGAGCGAGCCGGCGTTTGAAACCTCCATCCAAAAGCGGCTCGAATCCGACGGCGAAGGCGCGGAGGGGGAGGAGGTCAGCGAGGAAGACGAGGATCTCGTGGACAAGTGCATCGAAGTCATGCAGCAGGAAAAAAAGGCCAGCACCTCGCTTTTCCAACGCCGCCTCCGCCTCGGCTACACCCGCGCCGCGCGCATCCTCGACATCCTCGAACAGCGCGGCTACGTGGGCCCCGGCGAAGGAGCCAAGCCGCGCGACATCCTCGTGGATCTCGACGCGATCGAATGATCGCCCCGAGCCGGCCCGCGCGACCTCCCGGCGCACGGCGATTTTTCCCGGAAGGCGCGGCTGTCGCGCCGGTTCGATCCGTGCTATTCACCAGCCTCGCAACGCCCAATTCGCAATGTCATATCCCGTAGGCCAAAAACTCGCCCAAGCCCGCGCCAAGCGCGGCTTGTCGCTCGAAGAAGCGGCGCATGAAACCAAAATGCGCCCCGAGAAAATCCGCGCGATCGAGAACGACGATTACTCCTCCTTCCCGAGCAACGCCTACGCGAAAGGCTTCATCAAAAACTACGCCCGCTACCTCGGCGTCGATGTCGGCGATTTTCTCTGCACCTTCGACAGCTCGATGCCCATCGGCGTCGCCGATTACGAGTACCTAAAGCACGACCCCGAGCCCGTCGCCGCTTCCACCCATCTCTACCGCGAACGCCGCAAGCCGGCGTTTCTGCCCATCGCGGTCGGCCTCGCGCTCGCCTTCGTCGCGCTGATGGGGTTCTGGATCAACGCGAACGCCCGCCGCATTTTCGGCGACTCCGCGACCACGCCGAAGACCGCCGCCGTGCCCACCCCGGCACCCGTTCCCGCGCTCCCCGTCGTCCCCGAGGACCTCGCCACCCCGACCACGCTCTCCCTCGATCCCGTCCCCGCCCTTGCCGAACCGCGCCCGCCTTCGCCCCACCAAGGCGACGATCGCGCCGTGCTCCAAGGCGCCGTCACCGGCGACCCGCGGGACCACGACCGCGTGACCCCCTTGCCCGTGGCCGAGTCCCCCGAACTGGTCGCCGCCCGCAGCGGCCCGAATGAAATCCTCGTGGCCTCGGTGAAAAAAACCCGCGTGGTGGTGCGGCGCGACGACGCCAGAGCGCTCCCGATTTTCGACGACTTCATCTACCCCGGCATCCAGCCGCTGAAACTCCGCGGCACCCGCTTCTTCATCGAATCCACCGACCCCGACTCCGTGCAGATCACCAAGAACGGCCTGCCCATCGCGTTTCAAGCGCAGGGTGTGGCGATTCAATGAAAGGATGAAGGATGAAGGCGGAAGGATGAAAATCCGCCGCCGCATTTCATCCCTCATCCTTCATCCTTCATCCTTTCTCTCCTCCGTCCTATGTCCTCGAAAACACTCCCACCTCCCGCCGCCAAAAAGAAAGTCGGCATGATCTCCCTCGGCTGCGCCAAAAACCTCGTCGATGCCGAGCTCATGCTCGGCGGCATCCTCGCCCGCGGCATGGAGATCACCAGCGATGCCGACGAAGCCGATGTGCTCATCGTCAATACCTGCGCCTTCATCGACACCGCGAAAGAAGAGAGCATCGAAGCCATCCTTGAGGCGCACCAGTCGCGCGGTTTGAAAAAGCGCGCGGGGCAAAAGCTCATCGTCTCCGGCTGCATGGCGCAGCGCTTTTCCACCCAGCTCGCCACCGAGATGCCCGAGGTCGATGCGTTCATCGGCCTCGACCAAGTCGCGGATGCCGCCGCCATCATCGACCAAGTTTTCGCCCGATCTTCCATCTCCCATCTTCCATCTTCCATCGCCCCGTCCCCCCTCACCGACGCCGCCTGGGAGCCGCTGAACCTCGTCACCCGCAAGCCGACCTACATCCCCGACTTCGACACCCCGCGTTTCCGCCTCACCCCGGCGCACACGGCTTTCACGAAAATCGCCGAGGGCTGCAACCACCCGTGCAGCTTTTGCGTCATCCCGCAGATGCGCGGAAAGCACCGCTCGCGCACCATTGAGAGCGTCGTCGCCGAGGTCCGCGCGCTCGTCGCCGAGGGCGTGAAAGAGATCAACCTCATCAGCCAGGACACGACTTATTTCGGCATGGATTTGTGGGCGGAAAAAGCCGGCCCCACCCAGCAGGTGGACTCCACCCGCGGCCCCACGCTCACGCGCTTGATCCAAGAGCTGGACAAGATCGACGGCGAATTCTGGCTCCGCCTGCTCTACACCCATCCCGCGCATTGGAGCGACGAACTCATCGCCGCCATCGCCACCTCGCGCCACGTCTGCCGCTACATCGACATCCCGCTCCAGCACATCCACCCGCGCATGCTCCAGCTCATGCGCCGCGAGACCACCAGCGAACACATCGAAACGCTCCTCGCCCGCATCCGCGCCGGCATCCCCGGCATCGCCATCCGCACCACCTTCATCGTCGGCTTCCCCGGCGAGACCGAGGAGGAATTTGAATACCTCCTCGACTTCATCCGCCGCACCCGCTTCGAGCGGCTCGGCGTCTTCTGCTACTCGCAGGAGGAAGGCTCGCGCGCCGCCAAAATGGAAGGCCAGCTCCCGCAGAAGGTCAAAGCCGCCCGCTACAAAAAGGCCATGAAACTCCAGCAGCGCATCGCCCGCGAAATCAGCGCAGCCCAGGTCGGTCGCACCCTCCGCGCCCTCGTGGACCAACCCCTCATCGCCCGCGCCACCGCCGACGCCCCCGACATCGACGGCCGCATCCTGCTCACGAGTCCGGCCCCGGTGGGCCAGTTCATCGACGTCGAGATTACGGGGACACAGGTTTATGATTTGGTGGGAAAGTGGTGGGGTGATTCCTTTTTAGGCTGCTCGTGAAAACCCAGCTTCTTCCGTGCAATGTCCCATGGGTAATTTCCCCCTCATCTAGCGGCGTAACGCTGTTTCACAGTGAGAGTGACGAACAACCAGACTGCACCGTCGTGTTTGGTGGAGGTCGTCTTCAAGAATCTGGCAAGATCGATCTCCGCCGAATTGAGCTAATCTTCGAGGTCTGCAGGTTCGCGCGGGCAGCACCAAAACCAGATAATGCCGAACTTGAGTCCTGTGGCTTCGATCTCAGTAGGCTCCCCAACTTTGGCGACGACGTTTCCCTTCAGGGGTTCAAAAGCGCTTGGTTGCGCGATGGCTACTGTCCTGAGTCGGGATTCTATGTAGCGAGCGAAAGCCGCTGGCTTTCCACCCTTCCAGACTACTACCGCTCTCGGTGCTACCATTTCGTGGTCTGCGGACGTGATGGTTATGTCGAACTAATCGCTCAAGGCTACACATGGCGAGAATGGCGGTGGGAGAACGGTCATCGTGAAGAATCCATTCGAGGGCCTGTTATTGGCCTCGGAGACTTTCGGGGTGGTACGGCCCCCTCGTGACCAAGCTCCTGCTTGGTCATGCCCATGTCTGCGAAGCTCCGCTTCGTTGTCGCCCGGCTGAAGATGGAGGCAGCCAATCCCAGCCACGCCGACGAAGCAGAGCTTCGGGGACAAGTGCGTTCCCAAGCTGGAGCTTGGGCACGAGGCGTGGAGTGCGTCGAACGCCACGCCTGAACGGATTCTTCCAGCGCTCCGCGGCGCGGAAATCTTTTGACGCCGTCCGCGCCCCGCCCGCATCTTCCGTCCGCCTTTTCCGAGCCACGGCTCGCCACCTCAACCACCAACTCCAGATTTTCCAAAATGGCTAACTACGATCTCATCGTCATCGGTGCCGGCCCCGCCGGCTATGTCGCGGCAATCAAAGCGGCGCAGCTCGGCAAAAAGGTCGCCTGCGTCGAGAAAGAGCGCGGCGGCGGCACTTGCAATAACTGGGGCTGCATCCCGACGAAGGCGCTGCTCAGGAACGCCGAGATGTATCACGCCATGACGCACCGCGCGGCGGAGTTTGGCTTCAAAATCGAGGGCCTGAGCTACGACTGGTCCGCGATCATCAAACGCTCGCGCGTCGTCTCGGACAAAGGCGCGGCGGGCGTCGATTTCCTTTTCAAAAAGAACAAGATCGACTCGCTCAAAGGCGAGGCTGCGCTCGACAAGGCGGGCGAGGTGAAGGTGACGC
>JAYWEB010000214.1:0-4320 GCA_043779575.1 Chthoniobacter sp.
AAGGTGATCGATGTCGTCGAGCGTACCTTCGCCGCGGCGCAGGCCGATGAGATATTTCATCGCCGCGATGAAGTCTTCCTTCGTCATCGTCCGCTCGTCGAGGGCCACGTCGAGGGCCATCTTCTGGTTCAGCTTGTGGCGTCCGACCCGGCCGAGATCGTATTTTTTCGGGTCGAAAAACAGCCGCTTCAGCAGGCCGCGCGCGTTCGGCACGGTGGGTGGGTCGCCAGGGCGGAGGCGGCGGTAAATGTCCTTGAGCGCCTCCTCCTCGTCGTGCGCCGGATCCTTTTTCAGCGCCTTGATGACGGTGTCGTCCAGCTTCGTATCCACGACCTGCACGTCCTTCACGCCGAGTGCGATAACCTGGCGGATCGTCGCCTTGGTCAGCGGCTCAAAGGCGCGGGCCACGGTGATTTCCCCATCGCGCACGTCGGCGATGAGCACCTTGGTCGCGATCTCCTCTTCCGCGAGCCCCTCGCTGAGCTTGAGCTTCTCCACCTTGTAGAAAATCTTAATGATTTCCTCGTCCGAGCCGTAGCCCAGCGCCCGGAGGAACGTCGTCGCGAGAAACTTCCGCCGACGCTTGCGGCGGTCGAGATAGACATAAAGCAGGTCGTTCGTATCGAACTGGACCTCCACCCACGAGCCGCGATCCGGGATGATGCGGAAGCTGAACAGCACCTTGCCATTCAGATGCAGCGAGGACTCGAAACAGATGCCCGGCGAACGGTGCAACTGGGAGACCACCACGCGCTCGGCGCCATTGATGACAAACGTGCCCTGCGGCGTCATCAGCGGGATTTCGCCCATATAGACCTTCTCCTCCTTGGTGGCTTTCTCCTCCTTGAGCTGGAAGGTGACATGCAGCGGCGCGCTGAAAGTCAGCCCCTCGCGCATGGCCTCGCGGATACTCAGCTTCGGTTCGCCGATTTCGTAGCTGGCAAAGTCGAGCGTAATTTTTTCGTCGTAGCTCTGGATCGGGAAGACCTCCTTAAACACGGCCTGCAGGCCGGTCATCTTGCGTTTGCTCGGCGTCAGGTCCTGCTGGAGAAACTCGACGTAACTGTCGAGCTGGACTTCGATGAGATTGGGCGGTTCAGCGCCTTCCCGGAGTTTGCCAAAGTATTTGCGTTCAGACATGGAGGTGATTGCTCGGTTTGCTGGTTGCTGCTTGGCGCTCTTCCCTCCGCCGACCAGCCAACGGAGAGAGCGCGAAAAAACTAGGGTTTGGGCTGCGGCCCAGTCTCACTCCACGCAAAAGCCGCAGAGACACCGAGACGCAGAGGACAAAAATCATCCTCTGCGTCTCGGTGTTTCTGCGGAAATAAAGTAGGGTTGACGACGGCGGCGGTGCTCAAGACGAAAAGAGCGAGGGTGACTAATCCTCGCGGCAAAATGGACGCGGAGCTTCTGGTATCGCCCAGCCATCCGCAAGGAGATTTTTCTTTTTTTCAGAAAAAACTTCCCGCTCCGCCGAAAAGTGGTCGGGGTGACAGGATTCGAACCTGCGACCTCCTGGTCCCAAACCAGGCGCTCTACCAAGCTAAGCTACACCCCGAAATCCACTGGAAGGCCCGCATGCGGCCCGCCTCGTGGGGTCGGCACTATGGAGCCATCCCGGCTGCCGGCAAGCAAATGTGCCAAAAGAAATCTGCCACCGATTTGCACCCCCCCTTTTCCGACCCGCCCCAGCCCGCCGATTCCTGCCTCTCAACTCATTTTTTCTTCTTACTCTTCTTCTTGGTTTTCTTTTTTTTGCTCTTCTTCGAACTGGAACTGCTGCTCGAAGACCAAGCGGCGCTCGGCGGGGCCACGTAGGGCGCGGGGTTGCCCACCGGGATCGGGAGCAGCGGCGTCCGCTCCCCAAATGCCCCGACGCTGTTCTCTTGCATCTGCCACTGAAAATTCATGGAGCCCGTCACGCCCGGCGCCGTCACCACGAAACTGAACGTCACCGCACCGCCCGGAGCGACATCCCCCGGCAGGTTCACCTCGGCCAAACCCCAGTCCAGATTCCCCGCCGGCGCCTGCGACCCCAGCCGGTAGCCGCCCGCCTGCGTCCACGTATTCGACCCCGTGTTCAGCATTTCCACGGAGACCATGTACGCCGCTCCCGGAGTCATGCTGCCGGGGACATTCTGCGAGAGAAAAAGCGCGGCATTTCCCGTCGTCGCGTTCGGCGGAGCCGTGAGGATCACCCAATAGTGATGATACGTGCTGTTCGCCGAGTAGGCGTAACCCACGCCGTAGGACGTCTGGTTCTGATAGAAAGGGTCGATCGCCAGGATGTGCGTCCGATGCGAGGGAGAATTCATCCAGTCGATCCACGTGGCTGCCGCAGTATTCCGCCCGGCCGCGATCGACTCGATGTAGTTGTCCGCCGCCCCCGTGCCCCACCAAGCCGGGAGCACATACCCGGCTTCCCGGACCAGCGCATTGGGGCCGAACCCGTCGGGATTCACGTGGGCGAAATAATTCCGCGCCGCCAAGTCCGCGGCCCGTTCCCTGGCGATCCGCGCCAGGATGGGATCCAGTTGCATCGAAGGCCGCATTTGCCCAGCGTCATGCACCATGTAATCCGCGATCAGCGCCTCCTCGGAACTCAGAACGTAGCTCGCCAGCGTCGAACCCTGCGCCCACAGCGCGACGAGTAAGCCGGCAAGTAAAACGAGGAGGCGGGTGCGCGTGGTGTATTTTTTCATCGAGAAATGCTCGAACCGAAGCCCCTACCGGTTCAGCCGCTTCTGTGCCAGAAAAATCACCCTCAAGCCACGGCGCGCTGGGTTTTCCTCGCCCGCAGCATCCGCCAGCCTATTCGCGCCAGGAGACCACCCACGCCCACCTCTACGAGCAGGATGAGCCACACGACGAAAGGAACATTCCAGCCTTTGGCTTCCGTCATCGCGCTGGGGTCAAAAGGCGCGCGCGTCAAGCAGTAGAGCACGGACGCTTCGCCGAGCAGCGGCGCGTCGGCCGCGTTCGAGAGCGCGCGCGGGAGCAGCAGCGTGCCGTCGGCCAGCGGGACGCTGAAAGCCAGCGCCATCGCCGTAAGCGGATACACGCGCCCGTAGTCCCCATGAGTGCGCGCCGCCGCCAGTCCGAAGGCCGACGCCGCAAAACCCAGCCCATGCACCACCGGCCCCGCATCCACATCGAAATACCAGTCCGGCCCCCGCCCGCGCGGGAACTCACGGAAGCCCGCCGCCAGCCAGTCGTCCTGCCAGAAATGCGCCACGTAGCGCGCATACCATTCCCTCGACTGCTCCGGCCAGACCGTCGGCGACTGCACGCCGAGATAGGCATTGGCACAGCCGCGCGAAAGATCATGGGGCTGACCGGAGCGCGCCGTGGCCGCGTAGGGCGGCAACCCCAGCTCTGCCACATTGCCCCCCGTGAAACCCCGCAGCGCCCGCTCCAGAAACGCGGAGTGGTCCGTATGCAGGATCGGATCAGCGCGCTTGATCGCCGCCAGCGCGGCCACCACATCGCCGGGAAAACATTGCCCCGGATAGTCGTCCAAAAGCCCACTGGGCGCGGCCTCCAGTTCCGCAGCCAGCCCCTCCACCTGCTCCCGCAGCAGCGGCAAATGCGCCGTCTCCCCCGTCAGTCGCTGCTGCGAGATGATCGCCGACATCACCAGCATCCGGTAAAAGACATCCTCCCGGCTCAGATAGCTTTCCCCCCAATGCTTCCGCACCCACCCCGCGCTGCGCGGATCGAGCACCAGCGCCGCCGCCGCGTCCACGGCCCCGCGCGCATAGCCCAGCGGATCAGCCCGCCCCGCTCCGGCAGGCTGCTCGTGCAAACTCTCCGTCGCCCACAGGTAAAAGCAACAACCGAAGAGCGGCCACTCCGTCCCCGAGATGTCGTCCACCGCGATCTGCTCCCCGCGACCGCTCGCCAGCCAGCGCCGGGACCACGCCTCCTGCCGCGGCGTCATCGCCCGGTGCAGCGACCACGCCAACCCCGGCACCTTCCCCGAACGCGCCCCCGCATCGCCCAAGGCCAGAAGCACTCGTCCGGCCGGGATGAGCAGAAACCAGAGCGCCACCGCGCACATGAAAAAACCGGCAAAACGTCGCGCCATGCGCCCAGCGGAGCACCAGCGCAACTTGCGGAGCAAGAAAAATTCCCCCAGCCGTGGCGGCTGCGGGCCTTTCCCCCAAAGAATTCCTTGCGCCGATTTCCGCGCCTGCTACACGTTTGCGCCTCGCAAAAAGCTCGGGTGGTGAAATGGCAGACACGTACGTTTGAGGGGCGTATGCCGCAAGGCGTGGGGGTTCAAGTCCCCCCCCGAGCACTTCTTTCCGCGAGCCGCCA
>JAYWEB010000215.1:0-4315 GCA_043779575.1 Chthoniobacter sp.
TGATGCGGACTTTCGATAGCAGCGGGACGGCAGTGAAGAGCTATAAGCTCTATTCGGCGGATCTGCATATGCACCTTACTCAAGTGACTGCCCCACCCAAAGGTTGCCCGAGAGCGCACGAGATTGACCGTTGCGGGCTTTCGTTCGCACAGAAGCAACCCGCAACCTCACAGACGGACCTCCGCCATCGTCGCGCGATTTACTTGAGTAAGGTGCATACCCAGAATCTTCGATTACATCCACTGCACCAATCTCGCCGATGAGTCCAGGGCGGGTGCTACCCCGCCAGTGGATTCCTCCTACACGCAGATTAAAGGTTCATCGGGGAAGCTTTGCTTCGTGGCCGGGGGAGGGAGAGGGAGAGGGGCTGGCTGGCGTCCGGCGCGTGAACTCCGCCAGCCCTGGCAGCGCGACGGAGTTGCCCCGAGAACATGTGTTCCGAAGTCCTCAACTTCGGAACAAGGGGTAAAGGATTTCGAGCTGCTCTTCGGGTGACGGCATAAGGCGTTGCCCGTTTGGGATAAAGGCCGCGCCGCGCGCGAGGCGAGCAGGAAAATGGCTGCCCGCCGGAATCGCCGCCTACTTGCTCTTGTTCAGCAGCTCCCGGATGTCCTCGATCGTGAGCTGCTTCATCGTGCTGTACTTCTCCACCGACGAAGAGCCGCTCGATACCGTCTCTCCGCCTTTACGCCAGTCGCCCAGCGTCACCGGGTCGATCGCCTGCCGCAGCTTCCCTCTTTCCTTCCCGAGAAACTCCCGCCGACCATCCTGGAGATCATGCACCGCCGCCGTCTTGCCCGCATCCCGCGACTCCTTCGTGTCCGCCGTCCTGGTCGCCGCCGTCCTGGTCGCATACGGGTCGCGGGTATTCGCCGCCTTCGTGGCAAAAAGCATCCGCCCCGCTCCGGCGGATTTCGCGCCGGCAAAATCGCGCGTCTCGAAACTGCGCGGGTTGCTCTTTTGGCTGAACTGAAACGCCTTCGTCCGCGCCGACCCCGTATCGTAAGTCCGCCCGCCCACTGCATGCCGGGTCGGGTCGTAAGTCTTGTGCGGATCATAGACCAGGATCTCCGCCCCGCGCGCCGAAGCGACGTCCGTACCCGTCACCGTCTGCATCCGCCGTTGCTCCACCAAGCGGGAATTTTCTTCCACGATCTTGGCCTCCTGCCGCGCCAACTGTTTCTCCGACGAAGCGCACCCCGCGAAAAGCAGGATGAGCAAAAGCGGGATGGGGAGAAGGAAACGCACCCGCGAGAAGTGCCACACGTCCCCGGCGCTGGCAAGTCCGCCAGCCAGCCATGTCGGCGACGTCTCCGTATATTCCCGCTCCTGCCGCGCGCTCGCCCGGTGGATGGCGTCGCTCCGCCGCGCCATGCCCTCCACGCCGCAGGCCCATTTTTTTGAGTGGCGCTCCGCGCGCGGGGTTGGCATGGCGCGACGGAGCGACGCCATCCACCTCCTTCGCAGCCTGGCAAACAGCCGCGCCTTCATCGCCTCCACCTGCGCCTTCTCCACCGTGAAGCCCGCCTCCAGTTCCGCCAGCCCTCTTGTGCATTTGGCTTTGTGAATCATTGGGCCAGCGGCAATACTTTCGCAATGTCGCCCACGCAACTACCTCTCCAGATCGCAAGGAATGTTGGCGTGCTGCACGCAACCAATCCCCCCGTCGCTCAATCGACGCTCAATTTATTCGGCGAAGTTGAAGCGACAGCAACGGTTCCGGTGCTCGACATCAAAGGCAATACGTCAAACTTCCTCGATAACATGCGGCTGCCGGTTCACCGCTGGTTCCGTTACTCGGCGGGGTTTTCTGCGGAGTGGGTGAAGTCGGTCGTGCGGCAACGCGGGGGAACGGAGCCGCGAGTGCTCGACCCGTTTGTGGGCTCGGGCACCACTTGTCTCGCGTGCGATGAAACTGGCGTGCCGTCCATCGGACTAGAGGCGCACCCCTTTGTGCTGCGCGTTGCGCGGACGAAGCTCGCCTATCACGCGAACGTGCCAACATTCCTCGCCAAAGCCACGCGCGCGCTCGCCAGCGCCAAGACCTTGCCCAAGTCCAAGCGGTACGATTCCGCGCTGCTCGCAAAGTGTTTCAGCCCGGTGTCGCTCGAAGGTTTGGAGCAATTGCGCCGCGCCATCGAAATCGAAGACGACGGCACGGCGGAATCGGCCTTGCTCTGGCTCGCTTTGGTCGTCTCGCTGCGTCCGTCATCGGATGCCGGAACCGCTCCCTGGCAGTATGTTTTGCCGGGGCGCAGAAAGACGGTGCCGCTTCCCCCGGAGATCGTGTTTCGCCGCGCGGTGGATACTTTCGCAGCGGACATGGGTTTGTTTGCGCGCCGCGCACAACCGCTCGCACGCATCGAAAGCGACGACGCCCGCGAGTGTGCCAGCGTCCCGGACGGCTGGGCCACGTTAGTCATCACCTCGCCACCCTACGCGAACAACTACGACTACGCCGATGCCACGCGGCTCGAAATGACCTTCCTCCGCGAGATCAATGGCTGGGGCGATTTGCAAGAGGCCGTGCGCCGGCATCTCGTGCGCGCCTGCTCGCAGCATGTGCCGCCGGGCGCGGTGGATTTGGACGCGACGCTCGACGCCGAAGAACTCACACCCATTCGCTCGGAAATCCGCGAAGTTTGCCGTCAGCTTTCCGAAATCCGTTTGGTGAAGGGCGGCAAGAAAACCTACAACAACATGGTCGCCTGCTACTTTCTCGACATGGCGAAAGTCTGGCGGGCGCTGCGCCGCGCGTGTGCGTCGCCCTCCGAAGTGTGCTTCGTCGTCGGCGACTCCGCGCCGTATGGCGTGTATGTCCCGGTGATCGAGTGGTTCGGCAAGCTGGCGCTGGCGGCGGGCTTCGAGCGGTGGTCGTTCGACAAGCTGCGCGACCGCAATACGAAGTGGAAAAACCGCAAGCATCGCGTCCCGCTGTGCGAGGGGCATCTTTGGGTCCAAGGCTAAGCGGCCGACCGCATCATGGCTGAGTCACTGGCACATCGTTGGGGCCAAATCATTGGCGATGTCTTCGAGACGTTCGTCCGGCGCGTCCTCGCGGACGTGGCCCAGCGCCACGGGCTCTATCTTGATTACAAACGCCCGCGAGCCGCGCGAACGTCGGCGAAAGTCACCTGGCAGGATGGCTATGGCAACAAGCACGACCTCGACTATGTAATCGAACGCGGCGGCACAGACGACACGCTGGGCGTGCCCGTCGCCTTTGTCGAATCCGCATGGCGGCGCTACACGAAGCACTCGAAAAACAAGGCGCCGGAAATCGAAGCCGCCATCATGCCGGTGGCACTGACGTTCAGCCGGCATCAGCCATTTTGCGGAGCGGTGCTGGCGGGCGAGTTCACGCGCAATGCACGGCAGCAACTCGAAAGCAAAGGCTTCGCCGTGCTGCACATCTCGTATGCGTCCATCCTCGACGGCTTTGCTCAACTCTCGATTGACGCCTCATCGGAAGACGGAACCGGCGGCACGAGCGAAACGCAGTTCCGCGAAAAAATCAGCCGGTGGGAAAAGCTGGAACAACCCGCCGCGACCGAGACGCTGCTCCGGCATCTCAATCATCTTCACGCGCACGACATCGCGCAGTTTGTGGAAAAGCTGGATGCTTCGCTGCATCGCCGTGTGATGTCCGTGCGGCTCACGGTCTTGCGCGGCCACACCGTCGAGTGTCACGACATTCAAAGCGCGATTTCGTATCTCATCGACGAAGAAAACTCATCCAAGATGCGTGAGGACGGCGAGCAGCGTGAAGCGTTCGAGGTTCAAGTTCGGTTCAACACCGCAGCGCGCATCGACGCGACCTTTACCAAACGAGCCGAAGCCATCGGTTTCTTGCGTACATTCGCATGATGCCCACGACCAACCGCCGCCCGTGAAATCGGTCGGCCACCCTTTTTTCTTCGCTGCCAAGTTGAGGACTTGGCAACGCCGTATTTGCGCGGGGAATGGAGCCTGAGCAGCATCGCCGGCCGCTGGCAGGCCAATGGATGGCCGGGAAGTTCACGGTATGGACGCCGCGCAAACGCCCCCCGATTTTTTCCGACCGCCTACTCCACCAGCCGCAGATTCGGGTCGATGTCGGCGGTGAGGGGGGAGGTTTCGCCGGCGGCGAGTTTGAGGGTGGCTACGTAGCCGATCATGGCGGCGTTGTCGGTGCAGAGGGTGGGTTCGGCGATGCGCAGTTCGAGTTCGCGCGCCCAGCAGGCGACGCGGAGTTTTTCGCGCAGCCGGGTGTTGCAGCTCACGCCGCCGCTCACGGCGATGAGCTGGCGGCCGGTGGCTTCCGCGGCCCGGAGCG
>JAYWEB010000216.1:0-4288 GCA_043779575.1 Chthoniobacter sp.
GCCACGAGCACGTCCACGACGGCTTCCTGAAAGGAGGCGCACACGTCGGGGAGGCTGATGTCGCCGAGCTTTGGGAGCAGGTAGCGCACGGAAGTTTTCAGCCCGCTGAAGCTGAAGGCGAAGTTGTCTGAGTGAAGCATGCTGCGGGGAAAATCCACGCGCGCCGGGTCGCCGCCTGCGGCGAGCCGGTTCACGTTCGGCCCGCCGGGGTAGGGCAAGCCGAGGAGCTTGCCCACTTTGTCGAAAGCCTCGCCGGCGGCGTCGTCCTGCGTCTGGCCGAGCAGCCGGTAGCGGCCAAAGGCCTCGATTTCGACGAGCAGCGTGTGGCCGCCACTGACGATGAGCGCGACCGCCGGGCGCACGCCGTCGCGGGTGCCGAAAAATGGCGAGAGCAGGTGGCCTTCGAGGTGGTTGATGGCCAGCCACGGTTTGCGGCGCGCGATGGCGAGGCCCTTCGCGGCGGACGTGCCGATCATCAGCGAACTCGCCAGCCCCGGCCCGCAGGTGGCGGCAAAGGCGTCGATGTCAGCGAGCGTCACGCCCGCATCCGCCAGCGCCCGCGCGAGGACCGGCTGGAGGGCGCGCAGATGCTGGCGCGAGGCGACTTCCGGCACCACGCCGCCGTACTGCGCGTGCGTGGCGATTTGCGAGGCCACCTCGCTGGCGAGCAGCGCCCCGCCGCGCAGCACGGCGGCGGCGGTTTCGTCGCACGAAGTTTCCAGCGCGAGGACCGTTCGGATGGGGTGAGTGGTGGACATGGCGGGAGCCGGTGGGTGAAAGCTGCGCCCTTTCTACCCATCACCCCTCACCGATCACCAATCACTTTTTCCCAGCCTTGTCCGCGTAGATCATCACGCCCTTCAGCGCATCGACCGCGCGCTCGAGCTGCGGGTCGCGGAAATTCGCGAGGTCTTTGCGCTCGGCCTCGGTCATCGAGTCCTCGCGGCGCAGGAGCATGAGCGCGCGCTCCTGCTCGGGCGTCATTGTCGCGCGGATCGTCGGGGTGATGCCGTGCTCGTGGATGACGTAGTGATTGGGCGTGTAGTATTTTGCCGTCGTCAGCCGCATCGCCGAACCGTCCTGGAGCTGAATGACGCTTTGCACCGAGCCTTTGCCAAACGTGGTCTCGCCCACGATGATCGCGCGGTTCAGGTCCTTCAGCGCGCCGGCCACGATCTCCGAGCCGCTGGCCGAGCCGGTATTGGTCAAAATCGCGAGCGGATACTGCGGGCGGGGCTTCACCTTGTCGGCCGTGCGGTAGGAGCGGCTCTGCGAGGCCACGCGGCCTTCCGTGGAAGCGACGACGGTCTTCGGAGGGAGAAACTGCCCCGCCACATCGACGGCGGAATTGAGCAGCCCGCCGGGGTTGTAGCGCAGGTCGAGGACGAGCGCCTGCATCCCCTTTTTCTCCAGCTCGTCGAGCTTTTTGCCGAGGTCCTCGGCGGTCGGGACGTTGAACTGCGTGACGCGCACATAGCCGATTTTGAAATCGCCGCCGACCTCCGCGGGCAGGATCTTCGCGTCCTTCACACTCGCGACCTTGATGTTCTCCCGGACCATCGCGAAGTCTTTGATCTCCTTCGTCGCGGGGCGCAAAATCGTCAGCGTGATTTTCTGCCCGGCCTCGCCGCGCAGCAGTTTGATCGCCTCGTTCAGGTCCAGGCGCTCCGTGGGCGTGCCGTCGATTTTGATGATCTGGTCATTCGGCAGCAGCCCCGCGCGGAAGCCCGGCGTATCTTCCATCGGCGTGACGATGATGAGCGCGCCCTCGCGCTGCGAGACGACCACGCCGAGCCCGCCGAAGCGGCTGTTCGTGTCGTCCTGCATGCCTTTGAAATCCTGCGGCTCCATGAACTGCGAATGGGGATCGAGCTGGCTGAGCATGCCCCGCATCGCCGCGTGCGTGAGCGCCTCGTAGCCGACCTTTTTCTCGTCCACATAATCCTGCCGCACGAGCTGCATCGCCCGCGCGAAAATCGCGATGCTCGCGTAACCCGAGTCGTCTTTCTCCTGCGCCCCGACGGCCTGGTAAACGCGCAGACCGACCGCGACGTTGAAGACCACCAGCACAACGAGGAGACTTTGGAAAAGCCGCTTTTTCATGGCGGGGAAACTAGCACGCGACCCCGCGATGTAAATACAGGCCGGGAGACGGTGGGCGAATCGTCTACGGAAAACGGGCGTCATGCTGAACGCGGGCTTGGGAGGCTGTTGAAAAACTCGGAGGAGCTCGGGTGGATGGCGTCGCTCCGCGCGGCTCGCGCCACATTCGGCATTGCCACGGGTCGGCCAAACGGTTTCATTCTGCGCCCGTGCTGAGAAAAATTCTTCGTCCGCTCTTCATCGCCGGCCTGCTGGCCGCCTCGGTCTCCGTCCGCGCCCAGGCGCAGGAGACCACTCCGCCAGCGCTCGGCATCATCATCACCGTGGCCGACCAGCGGCTCACGGTCGTGCGCGACGGCGGCTGGGTCGCCAAGTACCGCATTTCCACCTCCCGCTTCGGCGTCGGCGATTCCTTTGGCAGCTACAAGACGCCGCTCGGCCAGTTCCGGGTCTGCGACAAAGTGGGCGAATCGCTGGCCAGCGGCACGGTCATCAAGCACCGCGTGGCCACCAGCGAGGTGCTGCCGGTGAACGCCGCCGGACGCGATCCCATCGTCACCCGCGTGATCTGGCTCGATGGGCTCGAAGAGCAAAACCGCAACGCCAAGGCGCGCGGCATCTACATCCACGGCACCACCGAGGAGAAGCGGATCGGCAATGCCGTGAGCTGGGGCTGCATCCGCATGCGGTCGCGCGATGTCGTGGAAATGTTCGCCCACATCCCCGTCGGCACGCGGGTCGCGATCATCGCTGGGAAACAGCCGAAGCTCGCCAAATTCGTCCCGCAGCCGCCGGTCATCATCGCCAGCAACTCCGAGGTCACGAAATACGCGCCCGACACCGCGCCGAAAAAATCCGAGCCGCTCCCGCGCGTCGCCGCGAACAGCCCGCCCGCGCCCACCCAGCGTCTCGCGCCCATCGCCGCCGGACCCCGGCCCGCTCCCGGAGATCCCGGCGCGGCGCAGGCCATGCGCGGCAGCATGCTCGCCGCCGGCCTGCCCGACGGGCCGCAGAAAATCGGCCCGCTCAAACAGGACAGCATGAAGTTTCAATCCTGGTCCGCCGTCACCTCGCGGGAGCCGGACAACAGCAGCAAGACCGCCGGCATGCACTGATCGCTCGCCTTTTCTCTCTCATGAAAACCCTGCGCCTCCTGCTCGCCACCTGCACCCTGTTCATGACCGCCTCCCTTTTGGCCGACGACGCGAAGCTCTACACCATCCCGCTCAAAGACATCGACGGGAAGGACGCCACGCTGAAAACCTACGCGGGCCAGCCGCTGCTCATCGTGAACGTGGCGTCGCAGTGCGGCTTCACGAAGCAATACGCGGGGCTCGAAGCCGTGTGGCGCAAATACAAGGCTCAGGGCCTCGTCGTGCTCGGCTTTCCGTGCAACGACTTCGGCGCGCAGGAGCCGGGGACGACGGCGGAGATCAAGCAGTTCTGCTCCGCGAAGTTCGACGTGACCTTCCCGCTCTTCGACAAACTGCACGTCAAAGGCGACGAGCAGCACCCGCTCTACGCCACCCTCACCGGCCCGGAATCCCCCACGCCCGGCCCCGTGAAATGGAACTTCGGGAAGTTTCTCATCGGCCGCGACGGCAAAATCATCGCCCGCTTCGATTCGAAGGTGACGCCGGATTCGGCGGAGCTGACCAAAGCCATCGAGGACGCGCTGGCGGCGAAGTAGGGGAGGAACTGCGGCGCGCTTTCATCCTGCTCTTGCTCCTTGATCCCTCCCCCGCTGTCGAAGGAGCAAGAGCAAGAGCAAGAGCAGCCCGGTTTTTTCAACCGAACTGCATAGATCCGGCTCAGGATGACGGCTGGTTCCGGTCGGGATATTCCACCTCCGCCGTGAGCCGCAGAGCGCTGCCGATCTTGTCGTAGCGCGGGTTGCGGAGCAGTGGCGCTTCCGCGGTCGCACCGACGCCACGCCCACCGACGGCAGGCACCGGCCCGCCGCAGAGCAGCGGGGCGACGTAGAAGTGGACGCGGTCCACGAGTCGCCGGTCGAAGGCCTCGCCGAGCACGCGCCCACCGCCTTCGAGGAGCACGCTGGTGATCTCGCGACGCCCAAGTTCGCGCAGCACGGTGCGGAGACTTTTTCCGCGAAAGACGAGCGTGCGGGCGCGGTGCGCGTCGGTGAAAACGTGGGCGTCCGCGGGCAGCTCGCCGCGGCGCGTGA
>JAYWEB010000217.1:0-10639 GCA_043779575.1 Chthoniobacter sp.
TGCGTATCGTGCAGCACCCGCGCGCCCCAGTGGTGCGCCGGCGTGAGCGTGATCTTCGCCGGCCCGCACTCGTAGCTCTCCCAATAGTGCAGCTCATGGACGCTGCGAAAACCGAGGTCATGCACCAGATTTCCCACCTCGAACGGCACCACGATCGGCTGATCCGCCGCCACGCCGCGCAGCGTCTTGCGGTCGAGGTGGTCAAAGTGCGCGTGCGTCACCAGCACGAGATCGATCGCCGGCAGATCGGCGAGCCGCAGCCCCGGATGCTTCATCCGCTTGAAGACCTTCAGCCACTTCGCCCAGTTCGGATCGATGAGCAGATTCTGCTCGCGCGTCTGGATGAGAAACGAAGCGTGCCCCGTCCAAGTGATGCAGATTTCGCCCTCGCGGAGTTCGGGGAAATTGGGCGGCGCGTGCCCGCCCGCGCGCGGCTCGAAGATCGAGGGAATGAGCACCTCGGTGAGAAAATTCCGATTCTGCCAGCCGTTCCCCGGCTTCAGCCCGACCTTGCGCGCCGCCTCGCCATTGCCGTCCCCATTCGGCTGGGCGGACTTTTTGATGTCCGCCTTCGGTCTGCGTTTTTGAAACGGATTGGGCACGGGCGGGAAGTGTAGAGCCCGGCGCGCGGCACGCAAAGTTTTCCTCAGCTTGCCACCGCCGCCCGTCTCCCGTGTAGCTTGGCCCCGTGACGAAGTCCGACCTCCGCCGCGCAATGCGCGCCCGCCTCAAAACCCTCGGCGACGCCCGCGCCGGGAACTCCCGCGCCATCGTCGCCGCCCTCGCCGCGCACCCGGCGTTTCTCGCCGCGCAGACCGTCGCCCTTTTCGCCCCGATCCCGACCGAGCCAGACGTGGAGCTGCTCTGGGAAAATTCGGCCCGGCAATTCTGCTACCCGCGCGTCACCGGCCCGCAGATCGAATTCGTGGTCGTGCGCCATCCCGAAGATCTCGCCCCCGCCGCCTGGAACCCGCTCGTCCGCGAACCCGCCGCCGAGCAACCCACCATTCCCTTCGCCGACCTCGACCTCATCCTCGTCCCCGGCCTCGCCTTCACCCGCCTCGGCCGCCGCCTCGGCCGCGGCGGCGGTTACTACGACCGCCTGCTCGCCGCGCGCGCCCCGCGCACCGTGGCCCTCGGCATCTGCTTCGACCTCCAGCTCGTCCCCGATCTTCCTTGCGAGGCGCACGACCAGCCCGTCGATGCCGTCGTCACCGAAAGCGGTCTCGTGGCGCAGTAACGCTCCAAAAAAACCTGCCGACATTCTGAACGGAAATGCCCGCCGCCGCCCGCCGCCGTAACCATGCAGTTGAATGTTTTCCTTGAACGCAGAGGCGCAGAAGTCGCGAAGGAAGCAAGCTCCCTCTCCATCCGCTGCCGCCTCTGCGGTAAATCCCCAACCGAACTTTTTAGACGCCCTCTCAGGACGACGGCGTTTTCTCAATTCAGCGGTGCCCGCATTTCAAACGCCGGGATGCGCGTGAAGACAAACTCGCCGCCCTCCGTGACCCCAAAGAACGCGCCCTCCGCCGTGCTCGCCGCGCCGATCGTGTGATAGCTGTTGTAAGAAAAGTGCTCGCCCGGATCGAGCCGCGGGAATTTTCCCACCACCCCATCGCCCTCCACCACCACGCTCTGCCCGTCGTCCCCCGTCACCACCCACTTGCGCCCCTTGATCGTCACGGTCTCGGCGGACTCATTGTGAATCGTCAGGAAATACGCGAACGGATGCGGGCGCTCCGGCGGCGCATCCAGATGCGGCATGTGCTCCAGCCGATCGACGGTGACGTGCAGACCTGTGAGTTCGGTAAAAGCGGACATTTGGATTTGCAGCAACTCTTACTTCCTAAATCCTAAATCCTAAATCCTAAATGTCCTCCCCTCCCGTCATTCTCACCATCGCCGGCTCCGACAACAGCGCTGGGGCCGGCGCCCAGGCCGATCTCAAAACCATGAGCGCGCTCGGCACCTACGGCGTCACCGCCATCACCTGCGTCGTCGCCGAGGTGCCGGGCCGAGTCAGCGCCATCCAGCCCATCGAGCCGCACCTCGTCACCGAGCAAATCCGCCTCCTCTGCGACGCCTTCCCCATCGCCGCCATCAAAACCGGCCTGCTCCACTCCCGCGCCATCATCGCCGCCGTCACCGACATTCTCCATGCGTCATTCCTCACTTCCCATCCCCGTCCGCCGCTCGTCGTCGATCCCGTCATGATCGCCAGCAGCGGCGACCCGCTCCTCCAGGCCGACGCCATCGCCCTCTACCGCGAGCGCCTTTTTCCCCTCGCCACCCTCATCACCCCGAACCTCAACGAAACCGCCGCCCTCCTCGGCCGCCCCGTCACCAGCCTCGCCGACATGCGCCGGGCCGGCGAAGAACTCACCGCCCGCTACGGCACCGCTTTCCTCCTCAAAGGAGGCCACCTCCGCGGCCCCAGCGCCACCGACCTGCTCTTCACCGGCGGTGCCGTCTTGGAATTCAGCGCACCCTTCGTCCCCGGCGTCTCCACCCACGGCACCGGCTGCACTTACTCCGCCGCCATCGCCGCCGGCCTGGGCAAAGGACTCGCCCTCCCCGAGGCCGTCGCCGCCGCCAAACGCTACGTCACCGCCGCCGTCACCCACTTTCTCCGCTGGGAAAAAGACGGCCACACCACCGACGCCCTGCATCATTTCTTCTCTTTCTGTCTGTTCTGTCTGCTAGGCTGCTAGGAATTTGCCTGGCTGCTGCTGCTGGCTGGCTGCTGCTGGCTGCTAGGAATTTGCTTTCGCGCCCGCCGCACCGGAAACGGTCAGAACGGGGATCGGCGTCGGGGAGTGAGGGGGTCTGTCCGCGGCGCTGGTGAAATGGCGGGATTGTCACATTTCCGTGACACCACCCGCGCGGCGCGCACGCCGCACCCTTCCGGCTCGACAGCCGCCGCGCCCGTCCCCCAAAAAGACGCGCATGCCGTCACCCTCCCCCACCCTCGTTGCGCGCCGCCGCACTTTTTTCACCGCCCTGCTCCTCGCGCTGACCGCAGCGCTTTCACCCCTCCGCGCCGCGGACAGCGCCGGGGCGTTTCTGAAAGGCGAACATCTCGGCGGACTGCGCCTCGGCACGGCGGAAAAGGACGTGCTCAAACTGCTCGGCCAGCCGGAGAAAAAAAGCGGCCTCGTCATGCAGGAGGCCGACGGGACTTTCGTGCAGACATGGGAATTCCCGGCCAAGGGACTGAGCATCGTCATGAGCGCCGGGGCAAAAAAGACCGGCGCGAAAACCATCGCCGCGATCACCGCGAGCGCCCCGTGTGCGCTGGCGACGAAGGCCGGGATCAAGATCGGCAGCGACGCGGCGGCGGTGCGCAAAACCTACGCGGGACACGCGGACAAAGAGAGTCCGCCGAGCGCGAACGAGTTCGTCGTCGGCTCGATCTACGGCGGCATCATTTTCAATTTCGACAAAGGAAAAGTGAGCCGCATCTTCTTCGGCGCAGCCGCGGAGTGAGCCGCGCCTTTTAGCGCGCGCGGCGCGAATCCTTCATAACAAGCTCCTGCCTTGGAACGAGAGGAAAATGCACCTGCCTCAAAAAGTGCTTTGGTCACAACTCACGTCGCCGTCTAACATCGTTCGCATGAGCACGAAGCCCGAAGTTGACCAGACCGACGTTCAAAGCTGCGCCATCCAGCGCGACACCGCCTTTGCGGACCTCCTCCACCTCAACGACCTTGCGGTGCAGCAGGAGTTTCTGCTCCGGGCAAGAAGGGCGTTTACGGAATAGTCGCTGCCTTCATTCATATGGAACATTCTCGAATTACTGTAGCAGAACTGATCAAGAGGCTCGGAGAAATGCCGCAAAACGCGACTGTTGAGTTCACTTCTGAGATTCATGCTCATATTTTGCACTTCGCTCAACTAGAGAATCTCGGAGTGGGTATCGTTACGATCCTGCTCGCAGAAGATCTGCCACCCTCTTAAAAAAATGACAAAGAAAACGTGCTTCGTAATTAGCCCTATTGGCTCGGAGACCTCCCCCGAACGAAAGAAAGCGGATCAACTCTATAATTTACGTCATTGAACCAGTCACGAAGACCCGCGGATATCAATGCACTCGTTCGGACAAAGACAACACGCCCGGCTCGATAACGGCGAAAATTGTGAAAGAACTAATAAATGCCGACCTAGTTATTGCCGATTTAACAGGCCGCAATCCGAATGTTTTTTACGAACTTGCTATCCGGCATACGACGAATAAGCCCGTAGTTCAGCTAATGTGCGAAGGGGAGTCACTACCGTTTGATCTCCTACAAGAACGGACAATTTTCTACGACTTGGCTCCTGACGGACTTAAATCAGTTAAGAAACGATTGAATGAAGCTATCGTGGCAGGTGAATCAGATTCGAGTGGAGGGAATCCGCTTTCAGGGATAGCAGACTCCCTAAAATTTGTAGGAAGCGACAAGCCTGTCGAGAAACTTACGAGTGAGATATTTACTCAAGTGGCGTCTATTTCAGACAAAGTTGAGGCCATTCACGCAGTTCTCACCGAGCTTGATGTGCGAGAAACTTCGCGGACAAGTCGGAGTGAAACCGACGCGCATGCACGCTACATCGACGGTGAAACCGAGGCTTTTGCGGCACTTACGGAGGTTACAAGAAGAGCGAGGAATACAATCATGTCCACTCGCTTTTTTCCTGATTCGGTGCTTACCCAACCGGATTACGTTTCCGCGATGGAGAAACGAATTATGGGAACCGACGGGCTGCCTCCGCTAGCTCATTATTTTCGTATTGTCGCGGTTAATAATCCGGAGAAGCAAAAGGATATTTTCCATCATCTTAACATGTTTGCAGGGAGACCATTTGAACTTTACTTAACGCAGAATCAAAATGCGTTCGAGTTGGTCATTGTGGATGAAACTGATGCTTTTATTCACTTTTATAAAAAAGAACGCGTGATCGCCTCAACACTACACATCCAAGGCAAACTGGTGGTCAGGGAGTTTATTGAAATCTTTCAACAGCTTACTGCTACTGGTCGATTAGCATGGTTCAAATGCAAGGACATCGACGCGGAGAATTTATCGGATAAGATGGCTGAAGCTCGGCAATGTTTCGAGAATTACTCTCCATTGATGCATCAAAAATTGCATCAAGCCCATTCTCCAGGGTCTCTCACGCCATGGTCGGAACATCCGCTCGCTAACAGCGAAATAGACCATGTCGAATCGAAACCACCAAAAAACACCAAGCGCGCTCCCACTTCCCTCGCGCGGAAACCGAAGCACAAGAATTCAAACGGTTGAGACAAGAAAGACCCGGCTCTTTCTCGTTACGAAGCTGAGCTTCCCCCCTTGCTGCTAGGAATTTGCTTTCGCGCCCGCCGCACCGGAAACGGTCAGAACGGGGATCGGCGTCGGGGAGTGAGGGGGTCTGTCCTTCCTGCGGCGCATCTATAATGTAGTTCAGGTAGAATTTCCGCGCCGATCCGAAACGAAGCAACACACAGAACATGAATACAGAACAACCGAATAACCTCACGCCTGAAACACCGGCATCCAGCGCGGAAATTCTTACCTGCAACGACTGGGTAGGTAGCCGTGTGCGCGTAGTGGAAGGTGCATGGAAAGGCAGCGAAGGCACGGTGCGCGATGTGATTATGGGCAACGGTGCGCTGCGCGTGAAGCTGGACGAGAGCCTTACGCTCGGATGGTTCCCGTCCGAATTGGAGAAGCTACCTACCCTCCGGAGGTGAATATTCGCCCCATCCTGCTGTCGCTACTGGCTGCGGGCACCATCTACGCCCCATGACCTCCACCCGACTTATTGAGATCGAAATGCTGGCAAACGCGAATCCCGGCACCCGCTCGGCTCCGCTGCTGCTCGAGATGGTCGCCGAGGTCAGGCGGCTACAGGGCCGCTCGGCGAAGCGCGCCGGGTTCGTGGTCCCATCGGTCGATGAGGTCGAGGCGGTGTTTGCGGCCGGGAAGGTGTTCAGGAACGGGTCGGCGGCTGCTCAGGCGGCGGCGTTCGTGGATTTCTACGGATCGAAGGGCTGGGTCGTCGGTCGAGTGCGGATGACTGATTGGCGGGCCGCTGCTCGCGGATGGGAGCGTCGGGCTGCGGAAAAGGTCGCTCCGGTGATGCTGAGGTCGTCGGAGCCGAGGATGTGACCGTCAGTTTGCCGTCGCCAGTTTGCGCTTTCGGTCGTCCTGTGGCGTCCTGGCCATGAGCCGCGTCTTTGCCGCCGTCCGCACGTCAGGACGCGGCTGGCCAGTCGCTGGGGCGCGGGGCGGGGCGTCGGGCTCGGGCATGAAGGCTCTCTGGCGGAAGTTCCGGCGCTCTCGCGCGGCGGCTTGGTCTTTTTGCCGTTGCATTGCCTCCGCTTTGTAGTCGCGCTTCGGGGGGCTGCGATCCACATGCGCCTTCATCCATTCAAGCGTCTTTCCGGTTGGCTCGAACGCCTTCACGTCAATCGCCCCGATTTCGCCGTTGTTTGCTTTGACAAGGTCCTCCGGTTTGGTGTCCATCACGGCGATGTTGGCCTCCTCGTTCCACCACATTTCCGGCCCTTCCTGGCCCACCCTAAACTCTATATTCACCGGCAGGAATCCGGCCTCACGGAAGGATTGCTCGACATCCTTCTGATTGGGGCGCTCGCCGTGAATGGCTTTTTGGGAAGTGACGAGGCTGATGCTTCCGTCGCCGTGATCCATCACGCCTTCGATTATTTGCTCGTCGTCGAGCAGGCGTTTATTGGTTTCCATCTGCCGCACGTATTCCGGGGCGGTCGCGTGGAAAACGTATGGCTCCCCATCATCCGCAAATTTCACCGCACCGCCAGCCTCATCCGGTTCGGTGATTTTCAGGACTCGCCCCGGTGTGAAAATAACACGGTGCTCGCCTCCTTGCGCTCCCACGAGGGCGAGCAGTTTTTTGTCGAAAACCCTTCCGTCCTTCCGGGCTTCCTCTACGATGGGTTGGACGGCGGCGCGGAATCCTTCGATGTCGGCGGCGTTTGATTTGTGTCCTGACAGCTTCTCACAGCTTCTCGAATGTCGCGAGGCTTGCTGATAGGTTGTCGCTATGTTGCACGGACTCGCTGAACCTGTCCCTCTTAAGGAACCCGTGCGGAAGGGGATAACTTTCTGCGGCGGCTTTTGCATCGGGGTGATCATACCGCCATTCCTTCATTTCCGCAAGGCTTTTTGGGTTCGTTTCATCGTTTCCGATGGTGCCGATTGGCTGCTTTCTTTGCAGTGTCCGCATGGCGAGAAACGCGGTCTGCGTCCAGTTGTCGTTCTTGCGGAGGATGTCGTCGCTGGCGTCTGGCTCGGGCATGAAGCGGGCGGCATCGTGGAAGCGGCGGCTCTCCATCGCGTCCCGGTTGCCGCTCAGTCCCACGGCGGCTTTCTCCGCTACTTGGCCGATCTTCTTCGCGTGGGTGTGCGCCTGTCCGCGGGAAAGGAAGATGCCGGTCTTGGTCACGAAGCCCTCGTCAAAGGTCGGGCCGTTCTCGCTGAAGATCGACGGGTAGCGTTCCTCTGCGGCCACCATCGCCATCGTGTGCCCGAATCCGGTGTAAATCTTGCCGGTGTCGTGCATCCTGATCGCCGCGTCGGTGATCGCGTCCTCGTGGTCGGATGGCATGAAGCGAACATCGCTTTTACCCGGTGACGGGTTGCCGCCTGTCGCCTCCTTGCGCTCGGCTGGGGTGACAGGCTCGCCGTTCTTGTGGGTGATCTCGATGTCCTCCTCGCGGAAAATGACGTAGTTGCTGGTTCCGGGGCGATGCGCTATCTCGCCCATCGGGAACTTCTCGAAGTAGTCATGGTTATCACGAACGAAATCCTCCGCCGCCTCTTTGCTGGCAAATGGCATCTCGTTTCCGCTGCCTTTCGATGTGATTACCCACTCCATTGCGCCGCGGCATCTTCACGTTCTGCGCTCCCGGTGTCAGGCTGGCGTCGCCGATCTGGACGCTATGCTGGCGCTACCGGCGACGGGCAGATGCCGCCTCGCGGGCGTCCACGCGCTTCACGGAGGGTTTGTCATGGAGCTTGGAATCTCGATTCGTTATTTTGATCTGTTTCTTGTCGAAAACTACCGCCACAGACTGAATCTCCCCGTCAAATTCCGACCTGGCAACTTTGATCCCGTCGAATCCCTGTTTTATCAATTCGTCGCGCGCCTCTTCCGGGGAATCGTGAGAGTCGATGAATTTATTCATCTCTTTTCCGCTTTTGAACTCTTTCGGATTATTTAGGGAAAGATCGGCGTGAATCACATTGTCCCCGAATGATTTGGCAACGGAGTGCTCATCGGCTGCTAGGAATTTGCTTTCGCGCCCGCCGCACCGGAAACGGTCAGAACGGGGATCGGCGTCGGGGAGTGAGGGGGTCTGGGGGGATAGAGGGGTGGAGGAAGGATGAAATACGAAGGAAGAAGGATGAAAGGGGCGTTCCACGCGCGACCGGGAGGGAAATTTCCGGGCGATCTGAGGTCGCAATGAAATGGATGCGCTCATGGGGTTGTTTCGGAGCATGGCGATCCTCTCCGCTGGGCCAAGCTTTATTTTATTTTTCGAAATTTTCGGCAGCGGTATTTTCTGGTGCGGCGCTCTCCGTGGCCTCAGTCGGAATCGAGGACGAGGATGGTGCCGTCTGCGCGGGGGATCTCGACCGGCTTGCCGGAGGCGGGGCGTTGGTCGAACAGGTCGAAGCCTGGCTCCGCATCGTCGTCTGGGATCCATTCGCGGATGGCCTGCCAGGGCGGCTCGATGGGCTCGAAGGTTTCGATGTCGAAGGGCGGGTCGGGTGGTGGTGGGAGGTCGATGACGCCCTCCCAGAGGCCGTGGAGGCGGAGAAAGAATTGGATTTCGCCGGGGCGCACGATGGTGCCGACGCACTGCATGGTGGCCTGGCAGCAAGGGCACTGGAGCGGGTCGGCGTCCCAGACGCGGAGGATGAGGTCGCGCCAGAGCGGACGCATGGCGCGGGCGGTGACCTTGGGCGGCGGCGGAACGATCGGTGGTTTCTCTACGTGTTGTTTTTCGTCGGCGGTTTTCTCCGGTGCCGGGTGGCGTGGCAGGCCGCGAGTTTTATTCGAGTAGAGGCCGTAGTAGCGGATGGTTTGCTGCCCTCGCGGCGGGATGTGATCGATGGCGGCGGCGAGGAAGTCGGTGGCTTGGAAGACTTCGAAATTCCGCTTGGTGCGCCAACTGCGGCGGGAGCGGTAGATGACGGTCTTGGTCTTGGGGTTCCAGTGGATTTTCTGGAGGGAGAATGGGGCGCGCAGGAGATATTCCGCGAGGCGCTGGCGACCTTTGGTGTCGCCGGGCGCGACGGGCTTTTCGCCACCGTCGATGTGAAAGCCGCTGTGTTTCCAGGAGAGGAGTTCGGTGACTTTTTGGGCGCTGAGGTGTTTTTCGTCGCGGAGGATTTGGAGGAAGCGGTGGCGGAAGAGTTCGGTGATGGGAGTGAGGCTTTCGTCGGGCATGGCGTGGAAGCGTCCTTCTTCGTCGAACAGGCCGTCGGCGGCGAAGACATGGAGATGCGGGTGGAAGACGAGGTAGTCGCCGAAGGTGTGGACGGCGGCGGCGATCCATTCACCGGTCTGGCGGGTGCGGCGCTGGTGGCAGGCGGGGCAGAAGTGGCGGGACTTGCAGGTGAAGGCGAGGAGCTTTTCGTGGCCGCAATCGGGGCAATGGAAGCGGGTGAAGCCGGCGGCGAGATCGCCGCAGCGGAGGAAGGCGCGGACGGTGGCGACGGCATCGGGGCGCAAGGGACCCATGGCGCGGCGGTGGTGGGTTTCGTAGGTGGCGAGGAAATCGTCCCAGGTGTGGTGGACGAGCTGCCAGAGGGGCGAGGCGCGCGGGCGGCGCGGGTGGTGGATGGCGGGCATGAAGGCCCGTGGGAACATTCCGCGGACCAGCCATCTCCGCTGCGGAGACGAGGACACGCCGCTCAAGCTCACGAAGTCCCTTTTTACCCGCCAGCTCACGCCGAAAGACCCCGTGAAAGTCGGCGACGAACTGGTCGTCCGCATCACCGTGCGCGCGGATCGCGACATGGAATACGTGCATTTGAAAGACCATCGCGGCAGCGGCACCGAGCCGGTGAACGTGCTCTCGCAATTCAAATGGCAGGACGGCCTCGGCTACTACGAGACGACGCGCGACACCGCGAGCCACTACTTTTTCGAGTCCCTGCCCAAGGGCACTTACGTCTTCGAATACACCACGAGGGTTGTGCATCGCGGGCGGTATTATACCAAACTAAGTTGTATTCTGGACTATTCTATTTTGGAGGAAGCGTTGACTTGAAGGGGTAGCCAGCCGTGGCCGATGAGGGAGCGGACTTCCGAAGGGTCCTCCCACAGGGGACGGAGCGTTTCGGTGGCCCACGCGTCGCGTTCGGCGAGGTCTTTGGGCAGGCGGTTGGCGAGTGCCCGCCGCAGGCGTGCGCCGGCCCTCTCGGCGGGGTTCAACTCCGGGCTGTAGGGCGGCAGACGGATCAGGCGCACGTTGGCGGGCACGCCCTCGGCTCCGTCGGCGGGATGAAAGCCGGCTCCATCCCAGAGCACCACATGGATGCTGGCAGGGTCGCCTTGGACGATCTGATCGAGGAAGGCCAGGCTCCAGTCGGTGTGGACGGCCGGC
>JAYWEB010000218.1:0-4268 GCA_043779575.1 Chthoniobacter sp.
AGCAACGTCTCCGACTTTCTCGTCGAGCGCGGCGGCTTCCTCGACGAGTGCGACGGGGAAAGCGTGCGCCTCGTTTTCGGCGCGCCGCTGACCGACGAAAAACACGCCGCCACCGCCTGCGAAGCCGCGCTGGCGCTCGCCGAGCGGCTCGACGACGTGAACCGCGAGTGCCTCACGATCTGGAAGCAGACGTTCGATTTCCGCATCGGCATCAACTCCGGCGAAATGGTCGTGGCCGCCTACGGTTCGCGCCGCCTCGGCACGCTCAGCGTGGCCGGCGAGCCGGTGGAATTCGCCCGCCGCCTCTGCCGCGCCAACCTCATCTACGGCTCCCGCCTTCTCATCGGCAGCACCACTTTCAACCTCGCCGAAACCGCCGTGGACGTCCGCCCAATGGAACTCATCCACCGCTTCACCGAGGGTGCCCCGGAGGAAATCTACGAACTCCTCGCCGTGAAAAACGTCCTCTCCGCCGAGGATCTCGAACGCCGCGATCTGTTTTGGAAAGCCGTCGTCTATTTTCGCGAGGCGCACTGGGACGAAGCGGTCACGCTCTTCTGCGGCGCCCGCGGACACAATGGCGGGGACGGCCCGATCGACTTTTACCTGCGCCGGATCGAGCAAGTCCGCGGCGGCCTGCCGGTGTTGGGCTGGAAGGCGGGGAACTTGTGAGCGGTGCCGGAGCCTTTCAAAGTTTCCACCCGTGAAGCGCGCCGAGTATCCCGCTGCCATCCGTGCGCTCGTCGCGGAACTCAAGCGCATGCCCGGCGTCGGCCCGCGCAGCGCGGAGCGGATCGCGCTGTGGATGATTCAGTCGCGCGACGCCCGCCCCGGCGAGATCGCCCGCGCCATCGGCGAAGTCACGCACACCGTCCAACCCTGCCCCCGCTGCGGTTTTTTTACCACCGAGCCGCTCTGCGACCTCTGCACCGATCCGGCCCGCGACTCCGCCCTCATCTGTGTCGTCGAGCAGCCCACCGAAATTCTCCCGCTCGAACGCACCGGCGCTTTCCGCGGACGCTACCACGCGCTCGGCGGTCGCATTTCACCCCTCGACCACATCGGCCCCGACGACCTCCGCATCGACGCCCTCCTCGCGCGCCTCAAAGCCGAAGCGCCCACCGAGATCATCCTCGCCCTCGGCGCCGACGTGGAAGGCGAAGCCACCGCCAATTACCTCGCCGGCCTGCTCTGCGAATTTCCCATCACCGTCACCCGGCTGGCCCAAGGCATGCCCGCCGGCAGCGGCCTCGAACACGCCGACGAACTGACGCTCAGCCGCGCCCTGACGGGCCGCACCCGCGTCGGGCAGTAGTGCAAACGAAGCAGGGCGGACGAACTCGGAAAAGTTCGCCCGCCCTGGAAACGGTTTCGCCGGGCTGTCGTTAGCTGGCTTTGGCCGGCTCGGGCTTGCTCGGTGTGGCGGGCGCAAAGGTCAGCTTGCCATTCTCGGCGCTGACGTTGGTGGTGTCGCCGGCCTTGAGATTTCCGCGGAGGATTTCCTCGGCCATCGGATCCTCGAGGTAGCGCTCCACGGCGCGGCGCATGGGGCGCGCTCCGTACTGCGGGTCGTAACCTTTTTCGATCAGCAGGTTCTTGGCTTTCTCGTCGAGGACGATGGTGATTTCCTTGCTCTTGATCCGCGCGGCGACCTTCTTGATTTCGAGATCCACGATGGTCAGCAATTCGGGTTTGCCGAGGGTGTGGAAGACGATGAGGTCGTCGAGGCGGTTCACAAACTCGGGCTTCAGCACGCGCTTGGCCTCGCCGAGGATCTTGTCCTTCATCACGTCGTAAGCCTGCTCGTCTTTGCCCGAGGAGCCGAAGCCCATGACGCCCGATTTCTTGATCAGCTCCGCGCCGATGTTCGAGGTCATGATGATGATGGTGTTGCGGAAGTCGATCTTGCGCGCCAGCGAGTCGGTGATCTTTCCCTCCTCCAGAATCTGGAGCAGGAGGTGCATCACGTCGGGGTGCGCTTTCTCGATTTCGTCGAAAAGGACGACGCTGTACGGGCGGCGGCGCACGGCCTCGGAGAGCTGTCCGCCCTCCTCGTAACCGACGTAGCCGGGAGGCGAACCGATGAGTCGCGAGGCGGTGAATTTTTCCATGTATTCCGACATGTCGATCTGGATCAGCGCGTCGCGGTCGCCAAACATGAACTCGGCGAGCGTCTGCGCGAGGAAGGTTTTGCCTACGCCGGTGGGGCCGAGGAAGATGAACGAACCGATGGGGCGGCGCGGGTCTTTCAAATCAGCGCGCGAACGGCGCAGCGCCTTGCTGATGGCGATGACGGCTTCGTCCTGGCCGATGACCTTGCCGCGCAGCTCGCCTTCCATCGCGAGGAGCTTCTGCGTCTCGGCTTGCTCCATGCGGTTGAGCGGCACGCCGGTCCATTTCGAGACGACGTGCATGATGTCGTCCTCGGTCACGACGACCTCCTTTTCCTCCCGCTGCTCGCGCCATTCGGTGAGGATGCGCTCCAGCTTTTCCTTCGCGTGTTTCTCGTCGTCGCGCAGGCTGGCGGCTTTCTCGAAATCCTGCGCCTTGATCGCGCCTTCCTTGTTGCCGCGGATTTCTTCGATCTCCTTTTCGATGTCCTTCACGTTCGGCGGACGGGTCATCGAGCCGATGCGGGCGCGCGCGCCGGCCTCGTCCATGATGTCAATGGCCTTGTCCGGCAGGAAGCGCCCGGTGAGGTAGCGGTCGCTGAGCTTCACGGCCTGCTCCAGCGCGACATCGGTGTAGCGCGCCTTGTGGTGCGCTTCGTATTTCCCGCGCAGTCCCTTCAAAATGAGGATCGCCTCATCGACGCTCGGCGCCTCGACTTTCACCTGCTGGAAGCGGCGCTCCAGCGCGGCGTCCTTCTCGATGTATTTGCGGAACTCGTTGAGCGTGGTCGCGCCGACGCATTGCATCTCGCCGCGGCTGAGTGCGGGCTTGAGGATGTTGCTCGCGTCCATCGCGCCTTCCGCGCTGCCGGCACCGACGATGGTGTGCAGTTCGTCGATGAAAAGGATGATGTTTTTCGCGCGGCGGATTTCGTCCATCACCGCCTTGATGCGCTCCTCGAACTGCCCGCGATACTTCGTCCCCGCGACCATCAGCGCGAGATCGAGCGTGATGACTTTCCGGTCGCGCAGCAGCTCCGGCACATTGCCGCTGGCGATCTCCGCCGCGAGTCCCTCGACGATCGCCGTCTTGCCCACACCCGCCTCGCCGATGAGCACGGGGTTATTTTTCGTCCGGCGGCAGAGCACCTGAATGACGCGCTCGATTTCGCTCGCGCGCCCGATCACCGGATCGATCTCGCCCTTCCGCGCCAGCTCCGTGAGGTCGCGCCCAAACGCCCGCAGCGCCGGCGTCTTCACGTCCTTGCCGCCGCGGCCCGCCGTTTCCTGCTGCGGCTCCTGGTCGCCTTCCGGCGGGGTGAAGTTGGGATCGAGTTCCTTCAAAATTTCATTCCGCGTGCGCTCAATATCGACCTCCAGATTTTTCAGCACGCGCGCCGCCACGCCTTCGCCCTCGCGCAGCAGGCCGAGCAGGATGTGCTCGGTGCCGACATACGAATGGTTCAGCGACTTCGCTTCCTTGCCCGCGAGCGCGAGCACCTTTTTCACGCGCGGCGTGTAGGGGATGTTGCCCACCATCTTCGTCTCCGGGCCGCTGCCGACCTGCTTCTCGACTTCCATCCGCACGGTTTCGAGATCGAGCCCCATTTTCTGGAGCACGTTGACCGCCACGCCCTGGCCGAGCTTGATCAGCCCGAGGAGCAGATGTTCGGTGCCCACGTAGTTGTGGTTAAAGCGATCAGCTTCCTTGCGGGCGAGTGCGAGGACCTGTTGCGCGCGGGGTGTGAAGTTATTCATCATGGTGGTTCAAGCGTTCTCTGTACCTTGCCGCCTGCCGCGCACTTCGCGTCGGCTGCAGCTCGATTTAGGAACACCGGCAATTTGTCTTCGATGCTTTGTCGGCGCAAGGCGCGACGCGCTTTAGCGCAAAAATTTCTTTCGTCGCGGCCCATCGCGGACGCGAATTGCGCGACGCGGCCGGCCTTGCCTTTTGGGTGGTGGCTCAGTTTGAAAAACACACGGTCATTCTGAACGGAGTTTCGCCGTGGGCGCAGGTGGGGGCGAAACGCAGTGAAGAGCCGAGTCCGCGAAACAGCGCCGGGGCGGAGGTGGGCGGCGCAATCCTGACGGCAAAGCGGGCGGAGGAGGTCTGGTGAGATGCGCGCGCCACTCCCGCCCACCGCCTTCGCCCGTTTA
>JAYWEB010000219.1:0-4265 GCA_043779575.1 Chthoniobacter sp.
CCCGCAAATCCCGTCCTCGTCGAAACGCTCAACCGCCTCGGCGAAAACCGCCGCCACCGCGCGATGATCTTCATCGACGACCACGTCGCGAAAGCGAACCCATCGCTCGCGAATCAAGCCACCGCCTACTTCGCCGCGCACCCGGCGAAACTCGAGATCATCGGCGAGCCGCAGATCACCCCCGGCGGCGAGGCGGTGAAGAACGACTTCACGCTCGTGGAGAAGTTCATGCGCCTGATGCTCGACGCGCATCTCGACCGGCAATCGTTCGTCATCATCGTCGGCGGCGGCGCGGTCATGGACGCCGTCGGGCTCGCCGCCGCGCTCGTCCACCGCGGCCTGCGCCAGGTGCGCGTGCCGACCACCGTGCTCGGGCAAAATGACGCCGGCGTGGGCGTGAAAAACGGCGTCAATTTCCTCGGCGGCAAAAACGCCATCGGCACCTTCGCACCGCCCTTCGCGGTGCTGAACGACTACGATTTTCTCCTCACCCTTCCCGACCGCGACTGGCTCTGCGGCGTCTCCGAGGCGTTCAAAGTCTCCATCATCCGCGACCGCGCCTTCTTCGACGAACTCTGCGCCAGCGCCGCGAAATATCCCGCCCGCGATTTCCCCGCCATGCAGCGGCTCGTGAAACGCTGCGCCGAAATCCATCTCGAACACATCCGCACCGGCGGCGATCCCTTCGAATACGGTCGCGCCCGCCCGCTCGATTTCGGCCACTGGTCCGCGCACAAGCTCGAACTCCTCTCCGGCTTCCGCATCTCGCACGGCGACGCGGTCGCCACCGGCGTCCTGCTCGACTCCATTTACGCCGAGAAAAAGGGCTGGATCACCGCCGACGAACTCGCGCTCATCCGCGACGGCCTCACGCGCTCCGGCTTCCGCCTGTGGTTCGACGAACTCGACCAGCGCGACGCCACCGGCGCGCTCGCCGTCTTCGGCGGACTGCGCGATTTCCAGGAGCACCTCGGCGGCGAGCTGACCGTCACTTTCCCCCGCGGCCTCGGCGCGCGGCAGGAGGTCCACGAAATCGACCTTGCCTTGATGGAGAGCGCCGTTCAGGAACTGCGGGCTTTCGCAGATGTCCGATAAACCAACACCTCCCGTCATCCTGAGCGGAGCGTAGCGGAGTCGAAGGACCTCTAACTGTTCCGGGCGGAGGCGGTGGGCGAAGCGACGCACCTGCCTGCCGCCTCCACCCGGAAATAGTTAGAGGTTCTTCGACTCCGTTCCGCCCCGCCTTCGCCCACGCGGAACTGCGCTCAGAATGACTGTAATTTTACTTTTCTCCGATGATCGTCCAGCACCGTCCCCCGCTTCATCTCACCTACTGCCTGAACATCCACCCCGGCGAAAGCTGGGCGGAAAACTTCGCCGCGATCCGCGAAAAAGTCACCGCCGTGAAAGCGCGCGTCGCGCCCGATGAATGGTTCGGCCTCGGCCTCCGCATCGCGCAGCAAGCCGCCGCCGAACTCACTGCCAGCGCCGATCTCCGCGCCGAAGCGCTCGCCCTTTTCCACGAGCACCAGCTCTACCCGTTTTCGATCAACGGCTTTCCGTATGGCCGCTTCCACGCCGGCCCGGTGAAGGAAAACGTCTATGCCCCCGACTGGCGCACGCCCGAGCGCCTGCAATACACGCTCCAACTCGCCGACATCCTCGCCGGCTGGCTGCCCGAGGGCATCGACGGCAGCATCAGCACCGTGCCGGGCTCGTTCAAACCGTGGATCAAAACCGAGGCCGACGTGGAGGCGATGGTCGATCACCTCGCCGCCGCCGTCGCCCACCTCGTGGCGCTGCGCGACCGCACGGGCCGCGAAATCCACCTCGGCCTCGAACCCGAGCCCGACTGCTTTCTCGAAACCACCGCCGAGACCGTCGCGTTTTTCCAGGACACCCTCTTCAGCGCCGGCGCCTCCGAACTCGCGCGCCTGCTCAAGTGCTACCGCTCCGACGCCGAGGTCATGATGCGCCGCCACGTCGGCGTGTGCTTCGACACCTGCCACAGCGCGCTGCAATACGAGAACCTCGCCGACTCCCTGCGCGCCTATCGCGCCGCCGACATCCGCATTTCCAAAGTCCAGTTCAGCGCCGCGCTCCAGGGCGCCGCCACGCCCGAGACCTGCGCCGCGCTCGCGCCGTTTGCCGAGCCGGTCTATCTGCATCAGGTCAAAGCGCGCGCGCGCTCCGGCGCGCAGTTCGCGTGGTTCGACCTGCCCACCGCGCTGGAGGAAATCCCCGGCTTGCCTGACCTCGAGGAAGTGCGCGTGCATTTCCACGTCCCGCTTTTTTTCACTGGCAACGGCCCCATCGCCTCAACCGCCGACGCGCTCACGCCGGAGTTTTTCCAGGAGCTCCGCAGCGGTGCTTGCTCGCACCTCGAAATCGAGACCTACACGTTTGATGTCCTGCCGCCGGACGTGCATCCCGGCGACATCGTGGAAAGCATCGCCCGCGAATACGCGTGGGTGCTCGGGCAGTTGCGCTGAGCGGAACATTCGATCACGCGTGGGGCAGGCAGGATGCCTGCGATACGGCAAGCCGGAGGCTTGCGCTACGGCTCCGGCTCCGCCCGCCGCGCGCGCCGCGCCCGCGCTCCGTAGCCGCCCACGGCAGCCTCCGCTTGCGGCAGTTGTAGCGCAGGCGTCTCCGCCTGCCGTATCGCATGCGTCCCGCTTGCCTCACGCACGGCTGAACGGGACGCCTCCGGCCCGCGCGCAAACTCGCCGTTTGTGCCGCTGCGGCGGGCGCGATAGTCTCGGCGGCGGTTATGCCGTCCACCGCTTCCACAAACCGCGAGATCCCGAAGATCCCGAACCACGAAATGGTCCGGGTGATCGGGCGCGGCTCGTATGGCGAAATCTGGCTGGCGCGTTCGCTCACGGGGACGTGGCGCGCGGTGAAGATCGTGGACCGGCGGACCTTTGAGAGCGACAAGGCGTTTCTGCGGGAGTTCGAGGGGATGTCGAAATTCGAGCCGATCTCGCGCGGCGATGCGGGCTTCGTGGACATCCTGCACGTCGGGCGCGAGGAGGGCGGACACTTTTTCTACTACGTCATGGAGCTGGCCGACGACCACCTCGCGGGCGGGCGGATCGACCCGGAACAGTACGCGCCGAAGACCCTGAAGAGCGAGCTGGCGCGGCGCTCGCGGCTGATGGCGGACGAGTGCGTGACCATCGGGCTCTCGCTCTCCCGCGCGCTCGGCGTGCTGCACGCGCGGGGGCTGGTGCATCGCGACATCAAACCGGCGAACATCATCTTTGTCGGCGGCGTGCCAAAGATCGCGGACATCGGGCTGGTGGCGGCGAGCGGGCAGGAGTCGTTCGTGGGCACCGAGGGCTACGTGCCGCCGGAAGGGCCGGGGACCGCGCCGGCCGATCTCTACAGCCTCGGCAAGGTGCTTTACGAAATCGCGATGGGGAAAGACCGGATGGAATTTCCGTCGGTGAACACGCGCCTCGACGAGCTGCCGGACAAAGGCGCGCTGCTCCAGCTCAATGAAGTGCTGCTGCGCGCGTGCGCCAACAATCCCGCCGAGCGCTACGCGACGGCGGAGGAAATGCACGAGGACCTCGTGCGGCTGCGCGACGGGCGTCCGCTGGTGGGGCGGGTGCGGCGGCGCTGGCCGCTGTTTGCCGGCGCGGGCGCGGCGGCGCTGCTCATCGGCGCGGGGTTGCATTTTGCGCAGCCCGGCGCGCAGCACGGCGGGGTGGTCATCGAGACGGAGCCGGCGGGCGCGATGGTGGTGCTCGATGGCCGGATGCGGCGCGCGCCCGCGCAGTTTGCGGATCTCGCGACGGGCCGACATTCCGCCCACGTCATGCTCCCCGGCTACGAGCCGGCGGATGTGGCTTTTGAAATCCCGGCCAATGCCGAGGCGCATCCGGCGAAGCTGCGGCTCGCGCAGGCGCGCGGCGCGGTGGAGCTGGCGTCCCGGCCGCCGGGCGCGGAGTGCGTGCTGCGGCAGGGGGAGACGGTGGTGAAAAGTGGGACGACTCCCGCGCAGTTCGCTGACCTCCCGACGGGCGCGTATCAAGTGCTGATGCGGCTCGACGGGCGGGAGCGCACGGCGGAGCTGGAGATCAGGCGCGGCGAAACTGCGCCGGTGGAGATCGAGTTTGCGTCGGGGCGGATCGCGGTGACGAGCATGCCGCCGGGCGCGGAGATTTTCGCCGATGGCCAGCGCGCCGGCACGGCTCCGGTGGAACTCGCGCTCGCGGAAGGTGCGCACGAAATCGCCGCCCGCTACCGCACTTGGC
>JAYWEB010000220.1:0-4259 GCA_043779575.1 Chthoniobacter sp.
CACTTCAACGCCGTCAGCTCCGGTGCGCCGCACGGAACGGAGACCTTTTTCTGGCGTCCCGACGCCACGGCTCTGGCCGCGCGGATTCAAAAGAATGTCGCCCGCGCCACGGGCTTCACCGACATCGCCGTCAACCGCCGCCGCCTGCGCCTCACCCGCAACCCGGAGATTCCCGCGGTGCTGGTCGAGGGGGCCTACATGACGAACGCGAGCGATGCCAAAAAACTCGCCACGGCGGCGACCCGCGAGGCCATCGCGGAGGGCATCAGCCGCGGCCTCCTGGAGCTGCGAAACAATGGCGAGACTGGCATCCCGCGCGTCCCGGAAATCGCCACCCCGCTTTCCCGCCCGACCGACCCGGCCGATGGCGGAAAGCGCATGCGAATCAGCTACTAAGGAACCGTTGATTTAGTCCACGAAAGGGGCAGGAAGCACCCGTTCGCGCTCTCTGTCTCCGTATCTTTTTTCGTGCTTTTCGTGGACTCCACCCTGTTTTATTCAGCGGTTCCCTAGCAGCCTGCTAGGGCGCTTCTCCAGCCGCAGGCGACGCCGGCCCTTTGTAGTGCAGGCTGATGCTGCGGAAGACATTCTTCGGGTCTTCGGCGGCAAAAAAGTAAAGTTCGAGGGCGCTGCCACCGGACTCCCACCGATGGCCGACCAGCGTTTTAATGATCCCACGCTCGGTCTCGCGCTGGCGGGTGATGGGTTTTCCCACGCCGTGGCTTTCCTCGATCCGCCGGCGCACGTTTTGCATGAATTCCTCATAGGTCGCCGCTGACCAGTCGGCCTTGGAATACTGGAGTTCGACCTCCACCAGCCGGCCTTCGCGGACATGGAAGCTCACGCCTTGGAGTGCGATTCCGGGCAAGCCTTCAACTTTCCAGACTTCACCTCCCCCACTGGTCCTGCCCCGCTCGGCGATGCGGGCACTCGTGCCGAGGAGAGCCTCTTCCAGACGCAGCGCGGGTTCACCCCATTTGAGGTTAAAGGGCGGCTGGATCACTTCATCGGCCTGGGCAGATAGCCGGGCGCCGGCGCAGAATGTGAGCACCCCGAAGGCAGCGGCAATACGGAATCGGCGAATGGCATTCACGCCTCTTGAGTTAGCAAAGCACGGACCCTTTCCAGAGTGACACCGGAGTTCGGCAAAAAACTTTCACAATTTTCCTAAAGGCCGCCCCGAATCGGCCGAATCCCTTCTTGTCGCGGCATGTGCCACGACAGGTGAGGTCAAACACCGATTTCAAAATGGCCCGTCGCGACACGGAAGTCGTAGTTAGTAAAATCCAAGGAAGGAATAGTAACATGAGTCTCGTAATCAACACCAATACCGCAGCTTCAACCGCGGCGCGGAACCTCAATAACAGCAACTCGATGCTTCAGAAGAGCCTTGCCCGCCTCTCCAGCGGCTCGAAAATCACGTCTCCGGCCGACGACGCCGGTGGCCTGGCGGTTTCGATGAAGATGGAAGCGGCCATCCGCCGCACCGATGCTGCGAGCACGAACGTGGCGAACGCCGCATCGTTTCTCCAGACACAGGACGGCGCCTTGAAAACCTCGGGCAAAATTCTTGAGCGGATCGCTGAGCTGAAGACCCTCTCCACGGACGTGACTAAGAGTGTCTCCGATGTCGCGAACTACGACACGGAGTTCACCGCGTTGAAGGCCGAACTGACCAACCAAACCACGAACAAGTTCAACGGCGTCAATCTTTTCGGCGGCGGCACCCTGACGGTCGAAACCTCGGAAGACGGGGCGCAGACCCTCGCCATCACCCAGGCGAACCTGGCCACCAATGTAGGCACGATCACGGCAGCGGCCAACCTCGCCGCGATCACCACGGCGCAGGTCGTCACCACGATCACCAACGTGGCGACCTCCCGCGCCCAAAACGGCGCGGACTCCAGCCGGCTCGGTTTCTCCGCCGAAATGCTGGCCATCAACAAGACCAATCTCGAAGCCGCCAACAGCCGCATCGTGGATGTGGACGTGGCGGAGGAGTCCACCCGCCTCGCGCGGAATAACATCCTCGTGCAGGCTGGTTCGGCGATGCTGGCCCAGGCCAACACAGCCACCCAGGCCGCTTTGAAGCTCCTGCAATAAGCTGATGAAACCAAGGTAGGGAGCTCCCCCGAGTGACCGGGGGAGCTCTTTCCGGGGCGGCGATCCGCGGAAAAAATCACGATCGAACATCGAACCCGGAGGGGTTTGCCGCAAAGCGCTCCTCTCCCGTTCGGTGTTCGGTCTTTTTTTGCCCAGCCGATCCTTCGCTGGCAGTCAATCTGCTTAGAAAACCCACCATGCGGAACACTTTCATCGCCCTGCTGCCCGCCGTTTGTGCCGCCATGTCGCTGGCACACGCCGGCGAACCCACCCGCGCCCGCGAAACCGCGCCAGGCCGGCCGCATTTCCGCGAGTCCCCGACCTATCCCTTTGTGTTCCGCGCCGAGTCCTATCTGGCCACCAATGGCCCGGTGCCGATGCGCTTTGCCCCGGCACCACCTCACTGCGAGGAGCGCAACGCCCCGGCGCTGACTCCAGCCGCCAAAGGGGTGGAGCTTTTCGGCCCGCCGGCCTCGGCAAAAAACAGCGACGCAGCCCCGCCAGCAGAGCCGGATGACTCCGAGAAAGTCGCGCACCCCGCGCCCAGCACTGCCTCCGCGCCAGCCCGCGACGAGATCGACTTTGGCCGCGTGCCGAACGAGGTGCTCGATTTTTTCAAGAACACCGAAGGCCGCCCGATCAAACGCTCTTACCTCTTTGACCCGATCTTTCAACCCGCGCTCCCCAATGACCTGCCCAAGAGTAAAGCGACCAGCCAGCAGAAGTAACCGCGCCGGCCTGCTCCTGCCGCTGCTTCTGGGCGCCTTGTTCACCGCCCCCGATTTGCGCGGGAGCGAGCAGGCCGCACCGCAGGCGCATGCCGAACCCGAAGCGCACGCCGCGACCGAGGATCACGCCGAGCCCGCCGCCGACGCCGATGTGCTCGGTGAGATCGTGGGCTACACGAGGCTCGCCACCAAGGCTGTGGACGAGGACAAGTGGCAGCTCGCGGAGCATTTCCTCGAATTGATCGTCAACCTCCCCGGACCCATCACCGACAAAAAGAAGGCGCTCACGGACATCGGCGCGCTCTACGAGAAAAAGCGGTCCTTTTCCAAAGCGATCGCGATCTACGAAAAGATGATCTCCATCTATCCGGGCGAGCCGGACACGCCGGAACTCATCTTCCAGGTCGGCCTGCTTTACCGCGAAGCCGGCGCCTACCAGCGCGCCATCAATCGCTTTTACAGCGTGCTCAACTCCGCCCTCCAGATGAACGGGAAGGGCATCGACACATCTCGCAACCTGACGCAACGCGCGCAGACGGAGATAGCCGACACTTACTTTCTCGCCGGCGAATACGCGCAAGCGGGGAAATTTTACGGCCTGCTCGGCCGCCTCGATCTCGAGCCTGTGGAAAAGGCCCGCGTGCTTTTCAAGTCGGCCCACTGCCATTTCGTGCTCGGCAACCACGACCGCGCCATCATCGCCGCGCATGCCTTTCTCGCCGAGTTTCCCGAGGATGCCTCAGCACCCGAAAGCCGCTACATCCTGGCCAGCGCGCTCCGTTCGCAGCGTCGGCCGAAGGAGGCCTTCGACACCGTGATCATGCTGCTCCGCACCGAGCAGTCCAAGAAGACCAAGGCTCCGGAAAAGTGGGTCTTCTGGCAGAAGAAGACCGGCAACGAGTTTGCCAATGACTTCTATCAGCAGGGTGATTTCACCAGCGCGCTGACCATTTACCAAACCCTCGCCCAACTCAGCGACGACCCGGACTGGCAATGGCCGGTGGTCTATCAGATGGGTCTCTGCTTTGAGCGGCTGCGCCTCGTGAACCGCGCGGCGGAAGCCTACAAGTTCATCATCGACGAAGCGAAAAAGCCCGAGCGCGCCGGCCAACCCCTGCCGGAGAGCTGCACCAGTCTCGTGAAAATGGCGGGCTGGCGCGGCGAGCAACTCGCCTGGCAGCACACCACCGAAACCCAACTCTCCCACCTCCTCGGCCAGTCGCTTGCCTCTCCGCCGGCCACGCCCGCGCCCGCGCCGAAAGCGCTGCACTAACCCATTTCCCATGTCTCTCCCGCAAGCCCTCACTCACCACGCCGAAGTCTGCGACGAAATCTACGAGCTGATGCTCGCTGAGAACCGGGTTCTCAAGGCCAGCGGACGCGGGCTGGAGGAGTCCATCCTCAACCGGAAGCGCGCCATGCTGCTCT
>JAYWEB010000221.1:0-10602 GCA_043779575.1 Chthoniobacter sp.
GACATGGGCGAGGACGGTTGTGCGCGCAAATGCGGGCGCGTGGCGAGAAAGTTCCGCATGTCGCGGAACGGCAATTTTTCGCCTCGCTCCCAAAGCCAGGGTATCCGCCGCTAATCGCCGGCGAGAACGTAAATACTCAGCGAATAAGCGGCCACCGACACGGCAGCCGTCGCCGGCTGGCCGTCGCGCCCGATGGCGGTGGCCACCACGTCCTGCACGGGGAAATTCCCGAGGTCTGCGCGGTAGCCTTCCCAGTCGCTGTTGAAGCGTGCGACCCAGCGCCCGGCCACGGGCACGCCGACCTCGTAGTGTTCCCGATCTTGCGCGGAGAAGTTGGCGACGATGAGCGTGTGGTCGTTCGGCCCGCCTTCGCTGTGCCGGAGAAACGCGAGCACTTTGTCTCCGTTATTGACGTGGTGGACAGCGACGTGCGGGCCCGTGAGTCCGCGGGAAACACCGTCCGAGTTCAGCCGCAGGCGGATGAGATCGCGATAGAGGCGCGTCACGCCGGAGAACTTGCGGACGTTGCTCCAATCGACCGGATCCGTGTCTTGAAACCAGCCGTCTTCGAGCATCGTCTGGCCTTGGAAAAGCATCGGGATGCCCGGTGCGGTGAGCACGAGGCCGGTGCCGAGCGTGGAGCGCTTCAGGGCATGCCAGCCTTCGGGATCGTTGACATTGATTTCCGAGGTCACGCGCGCCTTGCCGTTGGCCACTTCATCGTGCGACTCGGTATAGATCACGCGCTTGATGGCATCGCCGCCGAAGCTGTGCAGCAGCGCGTCGCGCACGGCATTCATATCGCGCTGGGCGTCATCGGCCGCGATCACCGCCGCGCGGATCGGATGCACGAATCCGGCATCCCACTGGGTCGAGAAGTTTGCGCCGTCCTGATCCTCAGATGCGGTCATCGCCGCGTTGTTTCGCAGATCCTCCGCGATCGTGATTTTTCCCGGAAAGCGCGCGGCCACGTCGCGATTGATCCACTGCATCAGCGTCCATCCTTCGTGCAGGTCGTCGCCGACATTCCCCGAGACGCTGCGGATGTAGAGAGCCATGTCGTAGCGCAGGCCATCGACGCGAAACTCGCCGAGCCACATCATCGCGTTGTCGTGAATGTAACTGCGGACCTCGCCGCGGCCGTAGTCGGGCCGGGTGTCGCCCCACGGGGTAGCGGAGCGCCAGTCGTTGTAAAAATAGATGCCTCCTTTGTCGTTCTCGCTCCAGCCGTCGAACCGCCAGAGATCAAGATCGGACGGTCCGAAGTGGTTATAGACGACATCGAGAATCACCGCGATGCCCAGGGCGTGGGCCGCTTTGACGAAGCGCTTGAACCCATCGGGCCCGCCGTACGCCGTTTCGACCGAAAAAATGTGCGCGGGGTTGTAGCCCCAGGATAAGTCGCCCGCGAACTCCGCGATGGGCATCACTTCCACGGCATTGATCCCGAGCGCCTGCAGATAGCGGAGCCGCTTAATGGCGTCGTCGAATGTTCCCGGCCGGCCATCTGCGCTGCGCGCAAAGGTGCCGATGTGCAGTTCATAGATCACGGTCTCATTCCACGAAGGCATGCGGAAATTGTCGTCCTCCCAGGCAAAGTCATCGTCGTAGATGACGCCGTTGCCCACGGAGCTGGTCACCTGCCGGGCGTAGGGGTCGATGCGGGAAAGCCGCTGCTCTCCGTTCCTGATCTCGAACTTATATTCGTCGCCCCCTTTGGCCGACTCGACCTCCGCAGACCAATAGCCGTTGCCTTCCGCAGCCAGCGGATGCCGGGCGGCCTCGAAATCATTAAACGTGCCGACGACCGCCACACTCTCCGCGTGCGGAGCCCAGACGCGAAAGGCCACGCCTTGTTCGATGGGGATGGCTCCCATGCCGGGGGCGGCGGTCGCTGGAGCTGCGGAGGCGGGCTGGGGATCGGTAGGAGAGGCGTTCATGCTGGCGAGGAGTGCTGGAGCTGCGGTTGAGAGGCGTCTTTAGAAATATTTCGCATCGGGCGGCGCGGGCAGATGCCTCACCGCAGCGGCCAGACGCGCGGGACGAGCAGCATGGCCAGGACGAAGACGATGAGCGTGAGGAGCGCGCCGACTTTCACAAAGTCCGCGAACCGATAGCGGCCGGGGCCAAAGACCATCATGCAGGAGGGCTCCAACGGCGTGAGGTAGGAGGTGCTCGCGGCGACGGCGACCATCATCGCAAAGGTGCGCGGGTTCAGGCCGGCGGTCTGCGCGGTTTGGATCGCGATGGGCAGGATCACGGCGGCGGCGGCCTGGTTCGACATGGGCTGCGTGAGCACCACGGTGAGGAAGAAGAAGCCGGTGAGCAGCCAGAGCGGATTGGCGTCGCCAGCCAGGCGGAGCAGCAGGTCGGCGAGGTAGTTCGCGGTGCCGGTGTGCTCCATCGCCACGCCAAATCCGAGCATGCTGGCGATGAGGATCAGCACGCGCCACTCCACCTCGCGATACGCCTCCTCCGGCGTGATGCAGCGCGTGGCGAAGACGAGCACGCACCCCGCGAGGAAGGCGATGGAGAGCGGCACGATCTTGAACGTGCCGAGCAGGATCGCGGCGACGAAAATCGCGCCAGCCAGCAGCGCGCGCCGACCGCGCGGAAGTTTCTCCTCGAGCGAGCCGAGGACGCGGAAGGTGTGGTCGTCGTTGAGCGCGGCGACGTTCACGCGCGGTCCCTGCACGAGCAGGACGTCGCCCATCCGCAGCGGCACGACGCTGAGTTTGCTGCGCAGATTGGTCCCGCGGCGGTTCATGCCGATGACCTGCAGGCCGTAGCGCTCGCGGAAGCGCGCGCCTTTCAACGTCCGCCCGAGAAGCGGCGAGCCGGGCATCAGGATCGCCTCCACGAGACCCATCTCGTCGTCCTGGAGATCGGGGTCGGCCAGCTTCACGTCGGCTTTGATCTCCACGCCGGCGGTTCCCTTGATCTTGAGGATTTCGTCGGGCCGGCCCTCGACGAGCAGCACGTCGCCCGCCGCCAGTTTCATCGTGGTCCGCGGCGCGAAATGGCGGTCCTTGTCGCGAATGACCTCGAGCACGGTGAGGTCGAGGTCGCTCCCGAATTTCGTTTCGCGCAGCGTCTTTCCCACAAGCGCGGAGCCCGGCGGAATCAGCGCCTCGGCGAGAAACGGCGTCACGCCGAACTGCTCGATCAAGCCGGCGCCGCCGCCGCGATCCGGCGTGAGTCTTCGCCCGATGAAATACATGTAGAGCAGGCCGGCGACGGTGATCGGGATGCCGACCGGCGCGAGTTCGAACATGCCCATCGGCGCGAGACCCTTCTGCTTCATCAGCCCGCTGATGACGAGATTGCTCGACGTGCTGATGAGCGAAACCGAGCTGCTGAGGATGCCCGCGAAAGCCAGTGGCAGCAGCAGCCGCGAGGCGGAGAAGCCGGCGCGCTGTGCGATCCCGATGACGATCGGCACGAAGAACGCCGTCGTGGCCGTATTGCTCATGAACGCGCCGACGGTCGCCGAGCCGACCATGATCACGGCGAGCAGCCGGTCGGGATCGTCGCCCGTGCGCCGGAGGATCGCGCGCCCGACGAGGTCGATCATGCCCGTGCGCGTGAGCGCCGCCGTGAGGATGAGCAGCGCGAGTGTGACGACAACTGTGTCGCTGCCGAAGCCATCGAACGCGCGCTCGACCGGCAGCAGACCCGTGAGCACGAGCGCCACCAGCAGCCCCAGTGCGATGGTGTCCGCCGTGAGCCATTCGAGGGAGAACAGCACGACGGCGACAACGAGGGACGCGAGCATGAGGCCGATCTGAAAATTCATGGTGGCTTGGATTGCTTCATGAATCGTGCGGGACCGGCTCCGCGCGTGGCTCGTGACATGGCGTGATGGAGCCGCCGCAGTCGTTCTTGAGGAGGAGCGGGGCGTGAAATTCCGTGTGCGTCACGAGGGCCGAAATTCCACACGCAGGTGGCGTAGGGATTGTCCGCAACCGCGGAGACGCGGCTCTGGAAAAAAGTTGCGCCGCGGCGTTTCCACCGCGGCGTTGCGATTAACTTTTGCGATCCGCCAAGCTCAAAAGGCAAAGCGAATCCCGACGCGTGTCGTGATCGCATCGTCCCGGTCCTCTGCCCACATATAGCGACCATCGCCGAAGATGCCGACCCGCGGAGTGACGCGAAACTCGAGCCCGGCGCCGCCATGCACCGTGCCCACAGTCTGGCCGTCCGAGCGGACCCCGCCGCCGCCGAAGACGTAAGGCGCGAAGCAGAAGTGCCCAAGATCGACGGGATAGCGGGCGACGAGACTCGCCGAGCCGCTCCACACGCCATGCACGCCGCCGTCATAGACCGTGCCGTCCACGCCGACGCCGAGGTAGCGCGTGAAAAAGTAGTTTGCTCCGATGCCGCCGCCAAACCCGTCAGCATAACGGTAATCGCGCGCGCCATTGGTGAAACTCCCGAAGACGTCGAGTTGGAACTCCACGTCTTTGAAGCAAGGCTCGGTGGGTGTCAGTTGCTTGCTCTCTTTATGACTGACGGTGTGATCGCCGGCGAAGGCGCTGCTGGCCGCGACGGCGCTGACGAGGATACTGCAGGTGATGTTTTTCATTGGTGTGTCTTTCTTGGTTATGGGTTGAGCCGACTGGCTTGTGAGGCACGGCTGGCTGGAACGGTAATCGGAACTCGCAAACTGGCCGGACGTAGCTATCGCCGGAAATTTTCCAGAGGAATCTCCAGGCGCAGGAAGCCTACTTCTGCTCGCGGGTGTCCTTGGCTTTGCCTTCGAGATTTTTCGCGGCCTGCTCGCCCGCTTTGCGCAGGCTCTCGGCGTCTTGCCCGGCGGCTTTCTTCTCCGCTTCCGCGCGTGCCTTGGCGGCGTCCCTGGCAGCGTTCGCGTCCAGGGCAGTCTGCTTCTCCAGGTCGGAGGCGTCGGTCTTGGCATCCTTGCGGACGGTATCGGCCTTGTTTTCCAGCGCGTCGGCTTTGCTTTCGAGCGCATCCTTGCGGCTCGACTCGACTTTGGAATCGCAGGCGGCAAAGCCGAACAGGGCAACGGTGAGGGTGGTGATGGTCAGGAATGTTTTCATAGATGGTCTTTTTCCTGAAATCGCCTCCCGGGCCGCCGCCGGACGTATGGGTTGCGGCTCGATTTGAAAAAAAGCGCCGTCCCTTCATAACGACGCAGCCAACCCGCCCGCGGGCTGCGATTCCACCGGCATGAAGCACGAACTAAAGATTACCCGCGAGCGCATGGTCGAACTCCTCAATGAGGATCTGGCCCGCGAATACCAGGCGATCATCGCCTACACGGTTTACAGCCAGACGCTCAAAGGCGCGGCCTTTTCCGACATCGCGCGGGAACTGGCGGTCCACGCCACCGAGGAACTGAGCCATGCCATGCAAATCGCCAGGCAGATTGACTACTTCAATGGCACGCCCACCACGGTGCCCAAGGAGGTGAAGATGTCCGCCAAGGCGGAAGCCATGCTCCGCTTTGATCTCGAAAACGAGAAGCAGACGATTCTCCACTACCGCCAGCGCATCCGGCAGGCCGAGGCGATGGGTGAGTTTGGCCTGAGTGAGGTGCTGCGCAAGATCATCGCCCAGGAGCAGGAGCATCTCACCGATCTCGCCGGCGCGCTGGGGATTGACAACCCGACGATCAAAGGGGCGAAGACCTAACCGCCGGCGACTCGTCCAGCGGACACCCCCATGGTCCCCAAGCCCAACCCCTCCTCCACCTTCACCCGCCTCGCGCAGTGGTGCGAGACGATGGCGGGGCGTCCGCTCGCGTTCTCCGCGGCGTTTGCGCTCATCGTCCTGTGGCTGCTCACCGGGCCGGTCTTTGGGTTTAGCGACACCTGGCAACTCATCATCAACACCAGCACCACGATCATCACTTTCCTGATGGTCTTCCTCATCCAGAACAGCCAGAACCGCGACACGCAGGCGATCCAGATCAAGCTCGACGAACTGATCCGCGCGACCAGCGGGGCGCATGTGGCCTTGCTCGATCTGGAGAAGCTTTCGGAGGAAGAGTTGAGCGAAATCCGCAAAGACTACGGACGCCTCGCCGATCTGGCCCGCCAGCATCTCGCAGACGGCGGGAGCGACACCGACACGCCGGAGATCGAGCATGGGCGGGTGAAGTAAGAGGGCGTCTAAATAAGTCGTCCTGCTCTTGCTCCTGCTCTTGCTCCTGCTCTTGCTCCTGCTCCTGCTCTTGATCCTTCGACAGCGGGGGAAGGGATCAAGAGCAGGAGCAGGAGCAAGAGCAGGACAAAGAGGGAAGAGCGGAGACAGACGACTTTTCCGACGCCCTCTACGACAAATTTTTCGCGCCACCTACATCCACCGACTGCCCGCAGCGCGATTCCGTGGGTGAACCGTCACTGCAACCTCCGAACCGAAAGAACCAACCACCATGTTATCCTGGGCCATCACCTTCCTCATCATCGCACTCATCGCCGCCATCCTCGGCTTTGGCGGAATCGCCGGCACCGCCGTGGGCATCGCGAAGATCATCTTCGTTGTCTTCCTCGTCTTGTTTGTCGTCTCGTTCCTCATGGGTCGCCGGGCACCACGCGCCTGACCCACGGCGCCCGCGCCTGAGTAGAAACCCACGAGCCATCCGCGCGTGCGCGCGCCCGGTGGGCCGCAAAGCAAAGTCCACCCGTGATCGCACCGTCCCTCCTCGCTCCACCCACGCCCAGCCATGCCACGGAGAAGCCGGGCGTTTCCCACCAGCGACCGTTCCCTGGCGGAAACGGTCACCTTCCGGAACCTCCGCGCGAGGTCGATGTATTCGTCGATGCCGACGGCAACGCCCACCTGCGACGACCCGCCGGGGTGCCGCTGCGGCAGGATGAAAGGCGGCAGCGGGCGATGCTGGAGAGCATCGCGGATGTGGTCGTGGTCGTGAACCGGGGCGGCGTGATTCTCTTTCACAATCGAGCCGTGCGCCGGGTCCTCGGCTACGAACGCGACGAGCTGGCCGGCAGCAGTATTTTCGAACTCATTCACGAGGATGATCTGCCGCAGTTTTACTCCGCGTTCTTCAACGTGATCGAAGGCTTTATCGAGTACGCCACCGCGCAGTTCCGCCACCGCGCGCGCGATGGCACCTATCGCGGGATCGAGGCCACCGTCGGCATCCTGCGCGGTGTGCCATTCGCGGGCGTGGTCTTCAGCTTCCGCCCCATCACCGACCCATTCCGCGTGGCGCATTGAGCGGCGCGCAGATTCGTTTCGATGGATACGCGCAGCCAGCCCGCGCGCGGCGATTCCCTCAATGACGATGCACGGCACCGCTGACACGAACACCCGCCCGCGCTGCCAGAACCTTTTCCGCTGACTCACCGAAAACCAAACCAAACCAAAACCTAAACCATGAAACACATCCTCACGACCACCATCCTCGCCGCCGCCGCCTTCGTCGCGCAGGCGGACGACCGCACCATTCCCGAAAAGGCCCGCGACACCGCTGGCGACGTGGTCGATAAGACCAAGGAAGTCGCCCACGAAACCAAGGACGCCGTCGTCGGTGCGGCCCGCCAGGCGGGACGGGCCACGCGCTCCGCCTGGGTCAAAACGACGGCCTACCTGAGCGACGACCTGCCGACCTATCACGAAGGTGCCAATGCCACGCTGGCCAGCCTCGCGAGGGAGATCGCCGAGGTCGGGGCGCAGACCCCCAGCGCGGCTCCGGCCTACTTTCGCACGCGGCTCAAAGCGCTCGATGAGCAGCACCAGTATCTCGCCAAATATCTCCCGCGCCTTTCGTCCGAGCACGTCAGGGAGCGCAACTCCGGCACGCGGCACGACTTCGACCGCTGCCTCGCCGACCTTGAGGAAGCCATCGACCAGGCCAAAGAAGGCGCGCAATCTCTCGCGAAAACCGCGCTGAAATAACGGGGAGGGTGATCAAAAGTGGTGGGCGAGCGGTGGGTGGCGGCGCTCCGTCGCGCCATGCCATGCCCACGCCGCAGGCCCATCTTGCAGAGTGGCGCTGGCGCGCGTTGTCGGCATGGCGCGCGGAGCGACGCCATCCACCCAAGCTCGGTGAGTATTTCCACAGGCTGCTATGGAAGCCAGCCGCCGCGCGGGTAGTGGCCCAGTTTGAAAAAACACGGTCATTCCGAACGGAGTTTCGCCGTGGGCGAAGGCGGGGGCGAAACGCAGTGAAGAATCGCTGACTGTACGTGGGCGGAGGCGGTCTGGTGAGTTGTGCGCACAACGCTCCGCACCGCCTCCGCCCACGTACAGTCAGCGATTCTTCACTGCGTTTCGCCCCCGCCTTCGCCCGCGGCGAAACTCCGTTCAGAATGACGGCGTTTTTTCAAACCGACACACCACCGCCCCGCCCCGCCGCTTTACCACCCCGCCGCCCGCTGCTAAACCCTCGCGCCACCTCGCGTGAACCCCGCTTTTTTCCACCGCAGCCTGCGTCTCGAAATGCTCCAGGTCGCCCGGCTCGCCCCGCCGCTGCTCGGCGATTCGGCGGCGCTGGTGCGCGCGTTTTTCGCCGGGCAGATCGCGGAGGAAGGCGGCGGGCGGGATCGCGCGGGGCGGCCCGATCTTTACTACACGATCTTCGCGCTCGCCGGATTGCAGGCCATGCAGGCGGAACTCCCGGCGGAGCGCGTGGCGCCGTGGCTGCGCGGCTGGGGCGACGGCGCGGGGCTGGACTTCGTGCATCTCGGCGCGCTGGCCCGGTGCTGGGCCGCGCTCGGTTTGGACCAAATGCCCGCACCGCTCGGGGCGGCGGTGCTCGCGCGGATCGAGGCGTTTCGCGCCCGCGATGGCGGCTACGATGGGGAGGTCGGCGCGGCATCCGGCAATGCCTATGGCTGCTTCGTGGCGCTCGGGGCGTATCAGGATTTCCGCGCCGCCCAGCCCGAGCCGCTGCGCATGATCCAGTGTTTGAAATTTCTCGAAACCCCCGACGGCGCGTGGGCCAATGCCCGCGGTCTCCGCACCGGTTCCACGAACGCCACCGCCGCCGCCGTCACGCTACTCCACCAGTTCGGCCTGCCCATGCACGACGCCGCGGGCGACTGGCTGCTCGCGCAGGCGCACCCGGAGGGCGGCTTCCGCGCCATGCCCGCCGCCCCGCTGCCCGACCTCCTTTCCACGGCCACCACCCTCCACGCGCTGGCCTGCCTGGAGCGCCCGGTGCCCGCGCTGCTCCGCGAGCGCTGCCTCGATTTCATCGACACCCTCTGGAGCGCCGACGGCGGCTTTCACGGCCATTGGGCCGATGACCATCTCGACGCCGAGTACACCTTTTACGGCCTCCTCGCGCTCGGGCATCTGAGCTTGGCGTAACTGCTCAAGCTGAGGCACCGGAGGGGCGCACACGGCGCTTTCGAGTCACGGGAGGCTTGGACGCCCCTCCGGTTGTCTCCAGCACTTTGTTCTGCCTTGGTGCCTTCCCCAGATTCACGAAGTCGCCGGGATGCTTTTGCTGCTCAGCATACAAAGCACGGCAGGTGGCTTTCAGGCTGTGTCCAAGACTGGCCGACAAGGAATCCTTGATGGCCCAAACCTCGGCGAGAAGATCGTTGGTGGATGATGTGGTCATGGTGGTGGCAGCAGTTCCTCCGGTGTGCAGATCGTTGGGAGAGTGTAGCCCAAGGACTCGATGAGCACACGCAAATCTTCGCGCACATGGGCGTTTGCGATGTGGCGGATGTTCGTCAAAAGCAGATTCATCTGGTGAAACGTCGCCACTCCGATGTGCAGCGCATCACGATCTGCCTGCGCTGGAATCAGCCGCGACGCAAGGATGGAGTTGGCAATCGCTTCACATTCTGGCGTGATCGCCAGCAGGGGAATTCCCAACAGGGAATCGAGTCGGCGCTGTGCTGCGGCAGGATCACCACTCGCAGCCTCCTGCTGCGTCACCAGCGAAGTGTAAAGCTCGTAATTTTGGCGGTGATTGTCCCACCAGTCATGGGTGCTGATCTGGTGTCCGGCGTGAACCACCTGAGGAGAAGGCCATGATGTCAGGTAGCTCGGAATGGTGGTCTCAATGTAAACACGCATCAAACAGGCTTGTGGATGACGGTGCTCAGTGCAAGTCCATTCTCGGTTGGTGGAACGTCAGGGACGGTGCCTGTTGGGAGAAAGTTAATCGAGGCCCATGATTTTCGAGCGCTGACCATTCTCCAACAGTGGCGACGTGTTGACGGCGCTGTTCAATGCCCCTTGGAGGGCGTCTAAAAGTGGCTATAATTTAGGACTTGTACTATTTATGGCAATTACAGACAAGGATGGTTGCCCGCCTCGCTAAGTGAGTTTTTAGACGCCCTCTGAGGTAGAGGCGCTCGTATCGTCGTTCGCCAGAAGCATTTCTATCGACTTCGATTATACCGGAGATGAAGTCATCGACTCTTACGCCACGGGCCATGAGTTGATCACGCTCGTCAATACCGAGTCGCTCCAATCTCTCCCCGTAGATTGTCCAGTCCGGCACTTCGGTAGCCATCTGACTCCGTTGGTCCAATATCAAAAGAGTCGCAGGCTTAGAGGGCGTCTAAAAAGTAACTGCAAATTAGGACTTGTACTATTTATGACAATTACAGACAAGGCTTGGGATGCACACCAAAGAACCGTATCCGAGCA
>JAYWEB010000222.1:0-10588 GCA_043779575.1 Chthoniobacter sp.
GAAAAACCGCGAAAATTCACCTTGCAACCCGAAGGAGGCGTGGCAACCTCCCCGCTCCTTTTTAACCAGAAGCATTTTATGGCATACGCAATATTCAAAACCGGCGGCAAACAATACCGCGTGGCGCAGGGCGATGTGATCGAGATCGAAAAGCTCGACGCGGAACCCGGCTCCGTGGCCACGTTCACGGAGGTCCTCATGGTGGGCGCCGGCAGCAGCCTGAAACTCAGTGGCGAACTCAAGGGCGCGACCGTCGTTGCCGAAGTCGTGGAGCAGTTCCGCGGTCCGAAGCTGATCAACTTCAAATTCCGCCGCCGCAAGGGCTACCACCGCACCATCGGGCATCGCCAGAATCTCACCCGCGTGAGGATCACGGGCATCCCCGCCTGATCCAGTTTTTTCACACTCACTCCTCACTCTATATGGCTCATAAGAAAGGTCAGGGATCGGTCAAGAATGGACGCGACAGCGTCAGCAAACGGCTTGGCGTCAAAAAATTTGGCAGCCAGACGGTGGTCGCTGGCAACATCATCATCCGCCAGCGCGGGACGAAGTTCCTGCCCGGCAAAAACGTCGGCTTGGGTCGCGATTACACGATTTTCGCACTCGTCGATGGCCGCGTCCGCTTCGACCGGGAAGGTCGCCGCGTCAACGTGGACCCGGCGGCGGCTTCGCTGAACTAACGCGGTGGCCGGCGGTTGGCCGTCCTTACTTGCTCTCGGCGCACACCGCTTCGAGGTATTCGCGGTATTCGTTCTTCGGCAGCGTCGCGATGGCCGCTTGCAGGCCGGCGCGGTCGATGAAGCCTTGGTTGAAGGCGATTTCCTCGAGGTTCGCGATCATCAAGCCCTGGCGGTTTTGGATCGCCGCGATGTAGTTGCTCGCTTCCAGCAGGCTGGCCTGCGTGCCGGTGTCGAGCCAGGCCATGCCTCGGCCCAGGACGCGGACGTTGAGCTTGCCGCGCTTGAGATACTCACGGTTCACGTCGGTGATTTCGAGTTCGCCGCGCGGGCTGGGTTTTAAGTCACGGGTGATATTCACGATCTCGCGGTCATAGACGTAGAGGCCGGGGACCGCGAAGTGGCTCTTCGGGTGCGCGGGCTTTTCCTCGAGGCTCCGCGCTTTCCCGTCCGGGCCAAACTCGACCACGCCATACCGCTCGGGGTCGCGCACCTGGTAGCCGAAGACGCAGGCGCCGCCGTCGCTCTCCACCACGCGGAGTGCGTCGCGGAAGAAGTCGAGTTTCCCGTAGAAAATGTTGTCGCCGAGGATGAGCGAGACGCCGTCCGAACCGATGAAGTTTTCCCCGATGAGAAAGGCCTGCGCGATCCCGGCGGGCTTCGCCTGCTCGGCGTATGCAAAGCGCATCCCGAGGTGCGCGCCGTCGCCAAAGAGGCCGCGGAACTGCGGCAGATCCTTCGGCGTGGAAATGATCAGCACCTCGCGGATGCCGCCGAGCATGAGCGTGGCGAGCGGGTAGTAGATCATCGGCTTGTCATAGACCGGCAGGAGCTGCTTGCAGGCGATGCGCGTGAGCGGATGCAGGCGCGTGCCGGCGCCGCCGGCGAGGATGATGGCTTTGCGGGATTTCATGGTGGGGTCAGGGTGCGACGGGGGTGAGGGAGCGGGCGAAAACTTCGATGGTGGAACTGTCGATGGATGGGATCTCCGCCACGCGGGCGTAATGGATTTTCACGCAGTCATAGAGTGGCGCGGCCCAGCGGGAAAAGCGCGACGCGTCGGTGCCATTGATCGCCCGGTGGTCGATGACGATGACGGCGGGCTTCCGCTGTTCGATGTCGCGGATGCTGTTCGCCATCCAGTCCGCATCGTGCGTGGCGTTATCCACATAGACGTTGTGGACGTAGGTGCGCCGGTTCGTCATCAGATTGTAGCCCGGCATATACGGGTAGCAGACGAGGAAATCCTCCGGGCGGGAGTGCTGGAGCACGGCGTCGCGGATCGTCGTCAGCGTCTGGGCCTCGCGTTTGAAAGCGCGCACGCGCACGCCGTTGGCGGCGGCGAACTTCGTCTCGCGGCCCACCCGCGCGGCGATGGTCCCGGCGGAAGGATGCTGGAACGCGTAGCAGGCAAACGCCGCCAGGTGCAGCGCGAAAAAGGCCGCGCCGGCTGCCGCCAGCAGCAGCTGCGGGCGGCTGCGCTTTTGCCCTGGAGGCTTGAGCAGGACGAGGCATCCGGCCATCGCCACGATGTAGCCGGGCATAAACTCGGAGAGATGCGGGCGGTCGGGGCGAAAGAAAAAGAACTGCGGAAACGTGGTCAGCGACCCGCCGACCAGAAGCAGCCACTTCATGGCATGTTCGCGCAGCACGAACGACCGCCGCCAAAGCCGCGCGGCGAGGCTCAGCACGCCGCCCGCAAAAAACAGACCGAAGCCCGCGAAGGGCGCGTAGGTGAGCACGGCGAGCAGGCGGTTTTTTCCGCTGCCTTTGCTCCAAATCTCCGCGACCGGCCGGCGCCGGAGCGTGGAGCGATCCAACACTGGCGGCGGGGTCGCCGCCTTCGTGGCGACTGGTTCGGGGGTCGGCGCTGGCGATCCGCCGGGTTGCGCCAAGACCCCGATCTGATCCTGCAACCCTCCGCTGAGCGCGCCAAACCACGCCGGGATCTGTGCGGCAAAATGCGCCTCCACGCCGAGCCTCCGCAGATACAGGTACGGCGGCACCTGGACCGCGCCGGCCACGCCCGCGAGCAGCGCGCCGCCGAGCAGCAGATGCGCGGCGCGTTGCCGGAGCGCGAGCCGTTTGTCCACCAAGACAAAGAGCAGCAGCAGCGCCCAGATGGCCGCGAAGAAAAGCGCGATTTCCACCCGCACCAGCGCCGTCAACCCGAGCACCGCGCCACCCAGCGCCACCGCGCCAAACCATTTGCGCCGCGCCGAAAACTCGACGTGCAGCAGATGGATCAGACACGCCGTGTTCGCCATCTCCGCGAGCGGGATGTAGTTCTTGAACTGCGACCCCGGCAGCGCCACCAGCACCAGCCCCACCGCGCACCCCAGCCAGCGCCCGCCGCCCAGCCGCGTCACGATTCCGCACCCGAGCAGCGCCGTGAGCGTGGACAGCGCGAAAAAGAACGCGCGCGCCGCGAGGTAGTTCACCCCGGTGAGATGAAACAGGCCGACGAGCGGATAAAACCAGCCCGCGTTGTAACCCAGCGCCACGTCCGCCCAGGGCCGCTCGCCCTGCATCAGCCGCTGCGCGATCAGACACACCGTGCCGCCTTCATCATGCGGATTAAACCAGTAGCCCAGATAGCTCCAGTAGTAGGCCAGCGCCGCCGCCACGATGACCAGCGCGGGCCCCCATTTCTCCAGCACCGCACGCCGCCCCGTCTCCGGGCGGGCCTCATTTTCTGGCGCTAAAGTGCTGTTCACCCGGCGGAAAGTAGAGTTTTTCTCCGGGGCGTGAAACACCAAACTCCCGACCCCGCCACCGCGGAAACTCCGCAGCTCGAAGTCCCCGTGCAGGTCATGTTTTTCGACACCGACTGCGCCGCCGTCGTCCACAACATCGCCTACCTCCGCTTCATCGAAATCGCCCGCACCCTGCTCGCCGGGCAGCTCGGCATGGGCCTCGTGGAAATGGCCCGCACCCACATTTACCCCGTCGTCGTCCGCACCGAGATCGACTACCGCAAACCCGCCGTCCTCGGCGACCAGCTCATCGTCCACGGCCGGCTCGAAAGCGTGGACCGGCTCCGCTTTTGGTGCGCCTTCGAGATCCGGCGGCCCGCCGACGCCGCGCTCATCGTCACCTCCCGGCAGATGCTCGCCGTCATCCAGATGCCGCCCGGCAAACCCGTCCGCCTGCCACCCGATTGGGCGACCCGTTTCGCCCACCTCCGGACTCCGCGCCCGCCGCGCGGCAGCACCGCTCCGTAGCGTCGCGCCCGAGGGCAAAAACCCCGCGCGCAAATCGTTTGTCAGCGGCGCGCGATGGCGTAGTCTCCGGCCCTTTTTTCCGCCATGAATCCACCAATCCCCGGCCAGCGATGGGTCAGCGACAGCGAACCGGAGCTCGGGCTCGGCATTGTCATCAAGGTGGAGTTTGGGCGCGTGGAGATGCACTTCCCGGCGGCCAGCGAGCAGCGGCAATACGCGCTGAAATCCGCGCCGCTGCGGAGGGTCGCGTTTGCCGAAGGCGACAAAATCAAACTGCACAGCGGCGAGGAATTGGTGGTCGAGGCGGTGGAGGAGCGGGCCGGGCTGCTGACGTATCGGGGCGCGGGGCGGACGGCGGCAGAGGCGGAGCTTTCGGACACGATCAGCTTTTCCCAGCCGGAGGAGCGTCTGCTGGTGGGGCAGGTGGATGAGCTGCACACCTTCGATCTGCGCGCGGAGGCGCTGCGGCGGCGGAGCGAAAACCGGAAAGCGCCGGTGCGCGGCTTTGTCGGCGGGCGGGTGGATCTGATTCCGCACCAGATGTTCATCGCGGGCGAAGTGACGGCGCGGCTCGCGCCGCGGGTGCTGCTGGCCGATGAAGTGGGGCTGGGCAAGACCATCGAGGCGGGGCTGATTCTGCACCGGCTGCATCTCACCGGGCGGGCGGAGCGCGTGCTCGTGCTGGTGCCGGAGCCGCTCATCCACCAGTGGTTCGTGGAGCTGCTACGGCGGTTCAATTTGCTCTTCAGCATCTTCGACGAAGAGCGCTGCGCGTCCCTGGATTCCGGCGACGGCGGGACGAATCCCTTTCTCGACAGCCAACTCGTGCTGTGCAGCGTGGAGCTGCTCGCGGGCAGCGAGTCGCGCGCGGCGCAGGTGCTGGCGGCGGGGTGGGAGTTGCTCGTCGTGGACGAGGCGCACCACCTCGAATGGACGCCGGAGCTGGCCAGCCCGCAGTATCAGCTCGTGGCCGCGCTGGCCGCGCAAACGCCGGGGCTGCTCCTGCTCACGGCCACGCCGCAGCAGCTCGGCGTCGAGGCGCACTTCGCCCGTCTGCGGCTGCTCGATCCCGATCGCTACGCCGGGTTCGCCGAGTTTTTGGAAGAGGCCGAGCACTACGAGGAGGTGGCGAAAGCCGTGGACCGGCTGCTCGCGGGCGCGGCCCTGAGCGCGGCGGATCGCGCGCTTTTCGCCGCGAAATCCACGCGCCTCGCCGCCCGCTGCGACGCCGCGGCGAGCGGCGATGCCGCCGCCCGCGCGCACCTCGTCAACGAACTGCTCGACGCCTTCGGCACCGGTCGCGTGATGTTTCGCAACACCCGCGCCGCGCTCTCCGGCTTCCCCGAGCGCCAGGCGCTGCTCGTCCCGCTCGACCCCGCCGGCACCGCCGAGGACGACGCCAAAGTGCGCTGGCTCGCCGAGCTGCTGAAGACGCTGCGCGACGCCAAAATCCTCGTCATCTGCCGCACCCGCGCGCTCGCCGAGCAGACCGCCGAGCGGCTCCAGCGCTTGATCGCGGTGAAGTGCGCCGTCTTCCACGAGGGCCTCACCCTCCTCCAGCGCGACCGCAACGCCGCCTACTTCGCCGAGGACGACGGCGCGCGCCTGCTCGTCTGCTCCGAGATCGGCAGCGAGGGCCGCAACTTCCAGTTCGCCCACCACCTCGTCCTCTACGACCTCCCCGCCAACCCCGAACTCCTCGAGCAGCGCATCGGCCGGCTCGACCGCATCGGCCAGACCGCGACCATCCGCATCCACGTGCCCTACGCGCCGGGCACGGCGTCGGAAGTCGTGGCGCGCTGGTATCACGAGGGGCTCGGCGCGTTTGAAAAAAACCTGCACGGCGCGGCGGAAATCGTCCGCGGGCTCGGGGCGCAGCTCGACGGCCTGGTCGCGCGCTTCGACGCGAAGAAGCTCACCGCGTTTCTCGAAAAATCCCGCCAGTTCCGCGCCGGCGTCGCGCGCAAACTCGAGCGCGGCCACGACCGGCTCCTCGAACTCAACTCCTGCCGCCCCGCCGCCGCCGCGGTCATCACCGGGCACATCCGCGCGCTCGATGCCGACGCGGAGTTCGAGGCGTTCGTCATCCGCCTGCTCGACCACAGCGGCATGCACATCGAAGACCTCTCGCCGCGCACCTACCTTTTCCGCCCCGATCACCTCCTCAGCGAAGCGCTCAGCGGCATCCCCGCCGAGGGCCTCAGCGTCACCTTCGACCGCGCCCGCGCGCTGAGCCGCGAGGATCTCGGCTTCATGACGTGGGACCATCCGCTCGTCCGCAGCGCGCTCGATCTGCTGCTCGGCACCGAGACCGGCAACGCCGCCTTTGGCATCTGGCGCCACCCCGACGGCGAGTCGCTGCTGCTCGAAACCAGCTACGTCGTCGAGTGCGTGGCCCCCGCCGCGCTGCACGTCGATCGCTTCCTGCCGACTACGCCCGTCCGCGTCGTCATCGACCACGCACAGAAGGACATCACCGCCGACCCCGAGCTCGCCGCCGCCGTGCTGGAGAAAGGCGACGTCTTCCGCCTGCTCGACCGCGGCGCGGTGAAAAAGAAACTCTTCCCCGCGATGCTCGCCGCCGCGCAAAAAATCGCCACCGCGCAGCTCGCCGCCATCGCCGCCGCCGCGCAGGAAAAAATGGAAGCCCAGCTCCGCCACGAGATCGCCCGTCTCGAAGACCTCGCCGAGATCAATGACCACGTCCGCCCCTCCGAAATCGCCGCCCTCCGCGCCCACCAAACCGAGCTGACCGCCGCCCTCACCGCCGCCCGCCTCCGCCTCGACGCCGTGCGCCTCATCTGGCGGATGCCGTAGGCGCGGCGCAAAAAAAACCGTCATCCTGAGCGGAGTTCCGTGCGGGCGAAGGTGGGACGGAACGCAGTCGAAGCCTCCGCTCCGCTCAGCCGGGTGTACAGGAAGTCGGAATTGAACCGCAGGTAACGCGGATTTCAGAATCCCCATCCGCGTTCATCTGCGAAATCTGCGGTCATTTTTCCTCCTCTGCGGACTTCCGGTACACCCTCTAAGGAACCGCTGAATAAAACAGGGTGGAGTCCACGAAAGGCACGAAAGACACGAAAAAGGATACGGAGACAGAGAGCGCGAACGGGCGCTTCCTGCCCCTTTCGTGGCTTTCGTGTTTTTGACTCTCGTTCCCAAAGTTGGCGCAGCGCTTTGGGAACGGACGCGGGAGGCGAAACTCCGTTTCGGTGGCCGGCGGGTGAGCCTGGGGACGGCGCACGAAGTCGTGGTGCGCTGGAAAGGAGACGGAGTCTCGGTGGGACGAGCGTTCCCAAAGCGCTGCGCTAACTTTGGGAACGAGACGAAAACGCGAAACACGCGGAAAAGACGCGGAGGGCCGCGAAAGAGAAGGCGTTTTCCTTCGCGCCTTTTCGCGGGGCTTTCGCGTGTTTCGCGTTTCCAAATCCGACCGACCTCGCCGACACACCTGAGCCGGAACGATGCAGTCCACGAAAAGCACGAAAGGGATTCCACTGGGAGTCCGCAGGCGATTTCACGCAGCCAAAGCTGCGTAGCGAATGCTGCCTCAACGGCAGAGCGTGGCACGACCCGCGCGTGCTGAATTTTCGTGGCTTTCGTGCTTTTCGTGGACTCCTCGACGGCATTGTTCCGGCTTAGATCTCCACCACTTGGCTCACCTCGTAGACCCGGTCGGGCGGGAGCTGGAAGAAGTCGGCGGCGTTTTCGGAATGCTTGCTGAGGAAGGCGAAGAGGTGCTCGCGCCACGGGGCCATGCCGAATTTGCCCATGACCACGATCCGCTCTTTGCCCACGAAAAACGTGGTCTTGTCGCGGTGGATGGCGAGCCCCTGCGTGCCGGCGGCGCGGATGACTTCGTCGATGTGCGGCGACTCCATGAAGCCGAAGCTGGCGATGACCCGGTAGAAGCCTTCCGTGCGGTCGCTCACCTGCACGCGCTCCGCGGCGGGGACGTAGGGCCGGGTGGAGTCGGTGATGATCGTGAGGAGGATGTTCTGCCGGTGCAGGATTTGGTTGTGCTTGATGTTTTTGATTAGCGCATTCGGGGTGCCCTCGGGGTTGCCCGCGAGGAAGATCGCGGTGCCCTGGCTGCGGTGCAGTTTGTTTTGCTCGTCGAGCGTGCCGGCGATGCTGATGGAGGCGATGAAATCATCCAGCGGCATGGCGGGGGGCAGGCTTTTGCGGAGCAGGGAGCGGCCGTCTTTCCAAGTCATCATCACGAGAAAAATGAGCGCGCCGGAGACGAGCGGGAACCAGCCTCCGTGCGTGATCTTGAGGGAGTTGGCGGTGAAGAAAACGGCTTCGATGGAGCCGAAAAAAAGGCACGTCAGCCCGGCCCGCAGTGGGCTCCACTGCCAGAGCCGCTGCGCGGCGAAAAAGAAGATCGCCGTGGTCGCCAGCATCGTCAGTGTGACGGCGATGCCGTAGGCGCTGGCGAGCGCGTCGCTGCTTCCGAAGCCGAGAACCAGCGCCATGCAGGCGATGGCGAGGATGATATTGAGTTTCGGAATGTAGATCTGTCCGTGCTCGTCCTGCGAGGTGTGGCAGATTTCCATCCGCGGGATGTAGCCCATTTGAATCCCCTGCATGGTCAGCGAAAACGCGCCGGAAATGAGCGCCTGCGAAGCGATGATGCCTGCCGCCGTGGCCAGCGCGACGAGCGGATAAAGCGTCCAGCTCGGCCCCATGTGGAAGAACGGATTTTCCCGCGCCGAGGGGTCGGCGAGAACCAGCGCCCCCTGGCCGAGGTAGTTCAGAATCAGCGCCGGGCAGACGAGGAATGTCCAGGCCCGCGCGATGGGTTTGCGCCCGAAATGCCCCATGTCCGCGTAGAGCGCCTCGCCGCCCGTGACCACCAGAAAAACGCTGCCCATGATGATCAAGGCGCCCCGGCCGTGCCGCGTTAAGAAATGCAATCCTTCGAGCGGATTGAGCGCCTTGAGAACCAACGGCGTGTGAATGATGTGGATCACCCCGAGCACGGCCAGAACCGCAAACCAGGCGAGCATCACGCGGCCAAACCACGCGCCGATCGCGCCGGTGCCTTTGGATTGCATGGCGAAAAGTCCCGCGAGGATGCCCAGCGTCAGCGGGATGAGAAATGGGCGGACACTCTCGGTCGCGAGGAGCAGCCCTTCGACCGCGGAAAGGACCGTGACCGCCGGCGTGATGACGCCGTCGCCGTAGAGCAGCGACGCGCCGGCGATGCCGACCGCGATCATGCCACCCGCCGCCACTTTCGCGTCTTTGGGAAAGGCCAGCGAAAGCAGCGCGAGGATGCCGCCTTCGCCTTGGTTGTCGGCCCGCATGACGATGGCGAGATACTTTACCGAGACGAGCGTGAAGAGGCTCCAGATGATGAGCGAAAGCACGCCGATGATTTCCTCCGGGGTGTCCAGGTGGTGCTCTAAGCATTGCTTAAAAGCGTAAAGCACGCTCGTGCCGATGTCCCCATAGACGACGCCGAGAGCGCCAATGGAACGGGAGAGGGATGCGGTCTTGCTGTGCTCGTGCATGAGCGACGCAGGCTGAAGGATTGCTGGAAGCGCCGCAACTTAATCGTGCGCCGCCGCGGGAGGATCGCTGTTGCGATGCGCCGCGCGCCGCGCTACGCATCCCGTGCCCATGAGCCACACCCAGCGATTGATGCGGCAGACTTCCGCGCGGCATTTCGTCGCCGCGCTCGGCGGGCGTTTCCATGTCGCGCTGCTCGTCTGCGCGGCGCTGTATCTCGCGCTGCTGCTCACGGCGCGGCTGCTCGGGCTGCTGCCGGACGGGTTCACGCCGCTGACGCTTGCGGCGGTTCCCGGCGCGGCGCTGCTCGCGGCGCTGGTGCTCGCGCGGCGGGCTTCGGCGAAAACGGTCGCGCGGCTCATCGACACGCGCACCGGCGGCAAGGAGCTGTTTCTCACCGCCGCGCTGCTCGGCGAAGCGCCCGGCGAGTTTGCCCCCATCGTCATCGGGCAGGCCGAGGCGCAGGCGGAAAGACTCCGCGCCGCGCAGGTCGTGCCCTTCCGCTGGCAGCGCGGCGCGCGCGACCTCGGCGCGGCGCTCGCGATTCTTTTCGCGGCCATCCATTTCCTGCCGCAGCTCGATCCTTTCAAAAAAACCGAGCAGCGCAAAAAGACCGCGCAACTGGAGGAGAAGCTGGAGCAGACGAAAAAGACCACCGCGCTCCGCAGCGCGCAGCTCGCCGAGACGGGTGGCCGCCAGTCCGAGCAGGTGCAGCTCGCGCTCCAGCAGCTCGACAAGATTTTCAAGGAAGCGAAGCCGCAGGACCGCGAGGGCAACCTGAAAAAGCTCGGCGAAGAGCAGAAGGAAATCGGCGAACTGTGGCGGAAGGTGAGCAGCGACCTGAAGCCGCCCGACAAAGCGGCGCAGAGCATTGGCGCGGCTGACCTGAAGAAGATGCAGCAGTTTCGCGATGAGCTGAAAAAGGGCGACGTGAGCGGTTTGAAAAAGGAACTAGGCGAGCTGCGCGACGCCCTCCGCAAGGTCGCCGCGATGCCCGACCACGCGGAGAAGCGCGCCGCGCAGGAGAAGATCATGGAGCGGATCAACGAACTCGCGCAGGCCATGAAGCAGGAGATGAATTCGCCGCAGGTCGCCGCCGCGCTGGAGCGCGCGATGCAGCAGCTCGACATGGCGAAGCTCGGCGAGGTGTCGAAGGAGGCCGCGCAG
>JAYWEB010000223.1:0-10584 GCA_043779575.1 Chthoniobacter sp.
TTTCCCAACCCGACGGTGGTCAAGCTGGAGCAGAACTACCGCTCGACGAACGCCATCCTCGGCACGGCCAACGGGCTGATCAAAAACAACCCGCGCCGCCGTCCGAAGCAGCTCTGGAGCGCGCTCGAGGGCGGCGCGAAAGTGCGGGTGATCGGAATGAGCGATGACCGGCAGGAGGCGGAGTTCGTGACGAATGAGATCGCGCAGCGCGCCGTGCTGGAGGGAGCGAAGCACGAGGCTTTCGCCGTCCTCTTTCGCATGAACGCCCAGTCGCGGCTGATCGAGACGCATCTCCGGGAACTGGGCATCCCGTATCGCGTGGTCGGCGGCAGCAGTTTTTTCGACGCGCGGGAAATCAAAGACCTGCTGGCTTACGCGAGCGTGCTGCTGAACGCGGACGACGACGTTTCGCTGCTGCGGATCATCAATACGCCGGCGCGCGGCATCGGGCCGTCGGTCGTGGAGCGGGCCACGGAATGGAGCGTTCACCAGCGGAGCAGCGTCTTCGCGGCGCTGCAGGACGGGGAGTTTCGCAGCGGGCTGAGCAAGCGGGCGGCGGAGGCGGTCGGGGCGTTCACGAGCTTTCTCGATGCGTGGGAGACGAAGCTGAACACCCCGCTTTCCCACCAAGCGGAGGTGCTGCGCGCGTTCATCGAGGAGACGGGCTACCTCGCGGATCTCAAGCGCTCGTGCAAGACGCAGGACGAGGGCTTGAAGCGCGAGAACAAGGTCGTGGAAATGATCCGGTGGTTTGAGGATGACGCGGAGGCCAGGGGCAAAAATCTGCGCGACTTTCTCGATGCCATGATGCTGCGCGAGGAGCAGGAGGAGGACGAGGAATCCAAGGGCACCGGCGTGACGCTGATTACGCTGCACGCGGCGAAGGGACTGGAGTTTCCGCACGTCTATCTCATCGGGCTGGAGGAGGGGCTGCTGCCGCACGACCGCTCGAAAATGGAGGGCACCGTGGACGAAGAGCGGCGGCTGCTTTACGTGGGCATCACCCGCGCGCGGGAGACACTGGCACTGACCTGGTGCGGGCATCGGATCAAGTATGGGAGCCCGATGCCGGGCACGCCGAGTTCGTTCATCAAGGAGCTGCCGGCCGAATGGGTGGAGCACAAAAACGCCACGCAGATGCTGAACACGCCGGTCGCGGCGGAGACGGTGAAAGGGAAATTCGGAGCGCTGCGCGCGCTGCTGGAAAACACGCCGTCGTAGGGCAGGCGGCGCTCAGCTTGCGGGCGGGCGTTTCACTTCGTCCCAGAGCAGGTCCAGCTCGGCGAGGGTGAGCTTTTCCAAAGCGACGCCGCGCGCGGTGGCGAGCTGCTCGACGGCGCGGAAGCGGGTGGCGAATTTCCGCGTGCTGCGGTGGAGCGCGGTCTCGGCGTCGAGGTGCAGTTTTCGCGCGAGATTGACGACCGTGAAGAGCAGGTCGCCGAGTTCGTCCTCGATGGCGGAGATGGGCGAAAGGAGATCGGTGGCCGGGGCGGTCAGCGCCGCGCGCAGCTCGGAAATTTCCTCGTGCAGCTTGGCAAAGACCGGCTCGACATCCGGCCAGTCGAAGCCGACGCGGGCGGCTTTTTTCTGCGTCTTCTGCGCGTGCAGGAGCGCGGGCAACCCGCCGGGGAGGCCATCGAGCGCGCTGGCCGGCGCGTCGCCTTTTTCCGCGCGTTTGATTTCCTCCCAGCGCTGGAGCACGGCGGCGCTGTCGGCGCAGTGGTCGGCGGCGAAAACGTGGGGATGGCGGCGGACGAGCTTGGTCGCGATTTCGCGGGCCACGTCATTGAAAGTGAAGCGCCCCTCCTCGGCGGCGAGCTGCGCGTGAAAGACGGACTGGAGCAGCAGGTCGCCGAGTTCCTCGCGGAGGTTGGCGTCGTCCCGATTGTCGATCGCGGCGACGACTTCGTGCGCCTCCTCCAGCAGCGCCGCGCGCAGCGAAGCGTGCGTCTGCTCACGATCCCACGGGCAGCCGCCGGGCCCGCGCAGCTTCGCCACGATGTCGGTGAGCTGGTCGATGCCGGGGAGTTTGGGATCGGGCGGGAGGAGGGCGGGAGCGGGTTCGGTGGGCATGGCAGCGGGTGTCTTAATCGTAATCCTAATCGCAATCCCAATCCTAAACGTCGGCGGTCCGCCGGCACCCCGCGCCCTTGACGAACCCGCCGCGCGCCGCACACTACATGCCCATGTTTCTCGAACCGCTGCCGCCGCGTTTTGTCATCACGCCCATCGTCGGGCGCGTGCAGGCGGAACTCGCCGCGGCGCAGCGTCGCGAGCCGCGCGCGGACTTGGAAAAGCGGGCGCGCGAGGCCCGGCCGGTGCGGCCGTTTGAGGGCGCGGTCGCCGGCCGCTTCGGCCTCATCGCCGAGATCAAGCGCACCTCGCCCTCCATGGGCGCGATGCGCAACGCCGACGTGGCCGACACCGCCGCCGCCTATGAAGAAAGCCCCGCCGTCCGCGCCGTCTCCGTGCTCACGAACCGCGCCGACTTTGGCATGGACCTCGACCAGCTCGGCACCGTCGGCGCGATCACCGCGAAGCCGCTGCTGCGGAAGGATTTCATCTTCGATCCCTACCAGGTCTGGCAGGCCCGCGCGCACGGGGCCGACGCCATCCTGCTCATGGCGAATATCCTGACGGCGGAAGGCCTGCGCGAACTCTCCGCCCTCGCCGCCAGCCTCGGCCTGGCCGTGCTCTTCGAGCTGCACACCGGCGACGAGCTGGCGAAACTTCCGCCGCATCCGCGGCTCTGCGGCATCAACAGCCGCGTCTTCAAATCCGAAGGCGGCGCCGCGCGCTACCTCGCCTCGAAAATTCTGCGCCGCCTCGGCTTCCGCCGCGATCTGAGCATCAAGCTCGACCAGTTTACCCTCGCCAGCCAGCTCCCGGCCGGCGCGCTCCGCATCGCGGAAAGCGGCGTCGATCCCACGATGGTTCCGCGCCTGCGCGACGAGCTGGGCTTTCACGGCCTGCTCGTGGGCACCTCGCTGCTCATGGCCGCGGATGGCGTCCGCGCCGAACTCGCCCGTTTCGAGCGCCAGCTCGCGCCCGCCGCCGCAGTGGCGTCCTGATTTCATCACCACCATGCACGACCAATTCCACGACCACCTGCAACAGCAACTCGCCGAGATCCGCGCGGCGGGACTTTATAAAAATGAGCGCGTCATTTCCTCGCCGCAGGATGCGCGTGTGCGGGTGGCGGATGGGCGCGAGGTGCTGAATCTCTGCGCGAACAATTACCTCGGGCTCGCCGAGCATCCCGACGTGATCGCGGCGGCGCATGCGGCGCTGGACCGGCGCGGCTACGGCATGGCGAGCGTGCGTTTCATCTGCGGCACGCAGGACATCCACAAGCAGCTCGAAGGCGCGCTCAGCGAGTTCCTCGGGACGGACGACACGATCCTGTATTCATCATGCTTCGATGCCAATGGCGGCCTTTTCGAGACGCTGTTCGGCGCGGAGGACGCGATCATTTCCGACGAGCTGAACCACGCCTCGATCATCGACGGCATCCGGCTCTGCAAGGCGGCGCGGTATCGCTACAAAAACAGCGACATGGCGGACCTCGAGACGCAGCTCCGCGCGGCCACGGAGAAGGGTGCGCGCTTCAAGCTGATCGCGACGGACGGGGTGTTTTCCATGGACGGCTACATCGCGAACTTGCGCGGCGTTTGCGATCTCGCGGATCGCTACGGCGCGCTGGTCATGGTGGACGATTCGCACGCGGTCGGATTCGTGGGGAAAACGGGCCGGGGGACGGCGGAGCATTGCGGCGTCGAGGGGCGCGTGGACATCATCACCGGCACGCTGGGCAAGGCGCTCGGCGGGGCGAGCGGCGGCTACACGAGCGGGCGGCGGGCGATCATTGAGCTGCTGCGGCAGCGCTCGCGGCCGTATCTTTTTTCCAACACGCTCGCGCCATCCATCGTGGGCGGCTCGCTGCGGGTGCTGGAGATGCTGGCCGCGTCCACCGCCCTGCGCGACCGGCTGGAAGCCAACACCCAATACTTCCGCGCCGAGATGACGGCGCGCGGGTTCGCCATCCTGCCGGGGACGCACCCCATCGTGCCGATCATGCTCGGCGACGCGGCGCTGGCGCAGCGTTTCGCCGAGGCGATGCTGGCGCGCGGCGTCTATGTGGTCGGCTTTTTCTACCCCGTGGTGCCGCAGGGCAAGGCGCGCATCCGCACGCAAATCAGCGCGGCGCACACGCGCGCGGATGTGGAGTTCGCGGTGGAGGCGTTCAGCGCGGCGAAGGCGGAGCTGGGGCTGTGAAAGGCGTAGCTACGGATGCGGCGGTGGGCGTGGCGAGCCAGGCGACGCCCCCCCCAAAAAAAATGGCGCTGCGGAGCGACATCAGCCGTCACCTTTCCGCAGCGCCAAAGAGATTGCCCCGCACGTGCCGTCCAGGTGGGGTTCCACGTTCCCCCAAAGGTTAACGGGCGGTGACCTGGGACGAGCTTCGATCTTCCTGAAAAGGCATGATCTAATACCGCCCACCCCGGCCTCCTGAGTTGATGTTAATACCGGATCGGGATTTCCACCCTTTGGTCGAACACAGCAGGGCAAATTGGCGTGATCCCGGAGGCGCGGACGATGGGGCGGCGCTCCCGGTTTCACAAAATATTTGGGAAAGAACCCGGCGCGATTTTCGTCCTCGTGGACCGCGCGCCAGTGCTGCCCAGACCTTTCGTTTTGAACCGGGGGAAGTCAATGCCGGGGCCGTTTTTTTTTGCGGTTCCGGCGGAAAAAATGGGCGCTCCTCGCTCCAGCCACGCCGCCTTCGCGAGCGCCGATGAAAGAGCGCCGCAACTTGCCGCCCGTGCTACGGTTCCAGCCCTGTCGCGCGTGGCTGAGCTTTGCGCGCCGCCTTTTGACACCTATGAAAATCCCCGAAAACATCCGCCCTTTCCTCGTCCCGACCGCGTGGCTTGCCACTGCGGCGCTGACCTTTGGCCTCGGTCGCATCAGCTCCTTTGTCGATGCGCCGCCCGAGAGCCAGACCGTGCCGGGTACGCCCGCCGCCGCTGCCGGTGCGGCGGATGGAGTGGACTTCGTGAGCGCGGGTGCCAGCGCGCGCGTGCTCGGCAGCGGGAGCCGTGCGGCGACCACGGTGCAGGAGCTCACCGGCGGCAAGCCGGTCGATGAATGGCTCAAGCGTCTGCTTGCCCAGGACGACGAAGCCGCACGCACGACCGGCTTTATGATGCTGCTCGAAAAGCTGAATACGGCGGAGGAAATCGAGGCCGCGCTCGTGACCGTCCACGCCAGCATGCGCAACGACTGGGGCGGACGCAGCAGCCGCGAGGCTGCGATGCTTTTGCAGAAATGGACGAAGCTCGATGCGAAGTCCGCGATGGCCTACGTGCAGAAGATCGAGGATCCGCGCTCGAAGTTTGGCGGTATGAACACCGTGCTCCAGACGTGGGCCCGCTCCAGTCCGCAGGAAGCCGTGGCCTGGGCCAAAGAGAACGGCGTGAAAGCCACGCCTGATTTCGGCGGCGGGGGCGGTGGCCGGGAACAGGGCAACTGGGCGATGACCTCCGTGCTCAGCCAGCTCGCGAAAACCGACCTCGGCCAGGCACTCGAACTCGCGCAGGCCGAGCCGGTGAGCAACGCGCGCGGGCGGGTCATCGAAACGCTCGTCGGCCAGCTCGTCAGTCAGCGCGGGGAAGCCGGCGCGCGTGACGCGGCGCTCGCCATCGCCGACGAGAGCATGCGCGCCTCCATGATCCGCCAGCTCGCCGGCCGCGCCGCCGAGAGCGATCCGGCAAAGGCGATCGAATGGGTTTCCACCCTGCCCGCCGGTGCGGCGAAAACCAGCGCGCTGACGGAAACCGTCCGGCAGTGGGCCCAGAAAGACAGCACCGCCGCCGCCGCCTACGTGAAGACGCTGCCCGCCGGCGCAGAAACCGACGGGCCGCGCGCCACCGTCGCCCGCTACGTGGTGGACAAAGATCCGGCTGGCGCGATTGCGTGGTCCAACTCCATCACCGATCCCGCGGCGCGCACCGAATCGCTCGGCAATGTGGTGGGAAGCTGGATGCGCAACGATGCCGAAGCGGCCAAACAATGGGTTAACCAGCTCCCCGAGGAGACGAAGGCGCAGGTCATGGCCGCCGCCGCCCAGCGCGGAGGCGGCGGACCCGGCGGCAACCGCGGCGGAGGCCGGCGCGCGCCGTAGGCCAAGCTGATTTCCGCCGCCTTCCGCGCTCGACATCCGCCTTCGCGCTGCGCGAAATCGCGGGCTGATGAAAACGCTTTTCCTGACGAACGAATATCCGCCCACGATCTACGGCGGGGCGGGGGTGCATGTGGATTATCTGTCGCGGGAGCTGGCGAAGCTGATGGAGGTGGAGGTGCGGTGTTTTGGAAAGGACGCGCGCGAGATTCGGGTGGATACGGCGGGGCTGAAGGCGACGGGGTTCGGGATCGAGGCGGGCGGCTACACGGCGCCGAAGGCTTTGCACTCGGTCTTCGGGGCGGTGCAGCGGTGCGTGGATTGGAACACGACGGCCATCGATGCGGACGTGGTGCATCTGCATACGTGGTACACGCATCTCGGCGGGATCATGGCGAAGCTGAACTACGGCATCCCGATGGTGCTGACGGTTCATTCGCTGGAGCCGCTGCGGCCGTGGAAGCGGGAGCAGCTCGGCGGCGGCTATGACTTTTCGTGCTGGGTGGAAAAGACGGCGATCGAGATGGCGGACGCGGTCATCGCGGTGAGCGCGGAGACGAAGGCGGATGTGCTGCGGCTTTTCAACGTGCCCGCCGAGCGCGTGCAGGTGATCTACAACGGCATTGATCTCGACGAATACCGGCGCGTGACGACGACGGCGGCGCTAGAAAAATATGGGGTCGATCCGCGCGCGCCTTATGTGCTCTTCGTCGGGCGGATCACGCGGCAGAAGGGGATCATCCATCTCGTGAATGCGATCCAACATCTCGCGCCGGGTTTCCAGGTGGTGCTGTGCGCGGGTGCGCCGGATACGCCGGACATCGCGGCGGAGATGCAGGCGGCGGTGGCGGCGGCGCAGGCGGTGCGGCCGGGCATCGTGTGGATCGAGCAGATGGTGACGAACCCGGAGAAGATCGAGCTGTATTCGCACGCGGCGGTGTTCTGCTGCCCGTCGATTTACGAGCCGTTCGGGATCATCAATCTGGAGGCGATGGCCTGCGAGACGGCGGTGGTGGCGAGCGCGGTGGGCGGGATCAAGGAGGTGGTGGTGCCCGGTGAAACGGGCTGGCTGGTGCCGCTCGAGCAGATGACGGAAAGCCCGTTCGAGGCGGCCGAGCCGGCGCAATTCGCGCGCGATCTGGCGACGCGGATCAATGAGCTGATGGCCGACCCCGCGGGGCGCGAAGCCTTTGGCAAAGCGGGACGCCGGCGGGCGGAGCAGCGGTTCAGTTGGGCGGCAATCGCGCGGCAGGTGCAGGCGCTTTACGCGCGTCTGGCGCGTCCGCAGGCCGGGTGATTCGCCGGGCTATTGCGCCGCGGTGCCGGCTTTTTCGTCCCGCGGAATCGAGAGCAGGCGCTTGCTTTCGGTGAGCAGCCACGCGCCGTCGCGGAAGGGCTGGTAGCCGATGTTTTGCCAGCGGACCGCTCCGGTGCTGTCGATAAGGAAGGTGCCGTGCAGAGGGATGTGCTCGAAGTCGTCGAACGCGCGGTAGCTCTTGAAGGCGTCTAAATTCGCATCCGCGACGATGGGGAAAGGGAAGCCGGCCTTGTCTTTGGCCCGCTCGAAAGTCTCATGCAGGCTGGCGGCGGAGTCGGTGCTGACGGCGATGATTTGGATGCCGGCGTCGGCGTATTCCTTGGTCAGCGGGGCGAAGATGTTCAGTTGCTCCAGGCAATACACGCAGCCGCTGCCGAGGTAGAAAACGACGAGAATGGGGTGGCCATGGTAGTCGGCGAGGGTGTGCGCTTGGCCCGCGCTGTCCGGCAGGCTCCACGAGGGCGCGGGGTACGGCCGCCAGCGGAAAGGGCCGAGCGCGGCGAGGTCGGGGCGAGTCCCGATGTCGGCGGCGGCGGTCGCCGGGATGCGCCAGTCTTTGGGGAGCTGGAGATCCTCCGCGATGGGTGCGAGCTGCGCGAACGCGGGGAGTCCGATGTCGAGCTGCGCGGAGAGCTGGCGCAGTTTCCCGAAGGCGGCGCGGGCTTCGTCCTTTTTTTCCGCGCGCCAGAGCACGCCGACGAGATTGGCCAGCGGCTGGACTTGGGCGGGATCGGCGTCGCTGGCCTGCTGCGCTTGTTTCACGGCCTCGTCCTTTTCGCCGATGGCGAGGTGCAGCCGGGCACGACGCTCCGCCGGGATGTCGCGCGCGTCGGCGAGCAGCGGCTTGATGGTGTCGGGCCGCGCGTCGGCGAGCGCCTGGTAGATTTTCACCTCGGCCAGCGCGGCCGCCGTGGTGGAGACGGCGTATTCGAAGCCTTTCAGCGCGTCGGCCATGGCCTTGGCTGATTCATCGGACGTTTTTTTGCCGGTCTTCGCCCTGGCCTCCGCGGCGTCGGCGGCCGCGATGCGGTCCGCGCGCACTTTGGTTTGGAGTGCTTCCAGAGCCTGGAGTTCGCGCTCGCCCTCGGCGGTGTTGCCGAGGCTGAACCAGGCGACCCCGAGCGCGGCCAGCCGCTTGGCTTCCAGCTCGGGCTTGTCTTCGGGCGCGAGATACATCGAGCCTTCGAGCGCGGTGAGGGTGTCCCATTTTTCAAACCTCACCAGCGTCTCCACGAGCCGCTCGCGCCCGAGATTGTAGGCCTCACTGCGGGCCGCATCGAGGCGCGGCAGCTCGATCATGTTTTTCGCCAGGTCCACCGCATCCTCCGCGCGCCCCACGTGGGCGAGCGTCTTCACCAGCCAGTCATTGTTGTGCGCGTAGTTGTGGATCTCTTCGGGCATGATGCGCGAAGCCGCCATGGAGGCGTGGTCCACGCGGGCCGCGGCTTCCTGCTGCCACGCGGCGTCGGCGTAGCGGTGCAGTTTCGAGTAAGTATGCCCGGACATGTGCCACATGTGGGCGATGGCTGGCGCGGCCTGTCCGCAACGGGCGGCGGCGGCGATGGCGCGCTTGTCGCTCTCGCCCACATTCCACAGGTGGATGAGGTAGTGATGGATGGGATGCGCGGGGTTCGCGGCGAGAACCTGCTGCGCGAGCGCGTCCACGGCGAGGCGGCTGGGGAGCGTAGAGCCGTGCTGGCTGTTATCCCAAAGCTGGTAAACGAGGAAGGCCTTGGCTTCGAGATCGTCGGGGAATTCGTAGATGACCTCTTCCATGGCCTTGACCAGTGCCGAGCGACGCTCGCCCTGCTCCTTTTTCGCCTCGGAAAAATACGCCGCCCACGCGTCGATCCACACTTGCTCCCGCCGACTGGCCGGCCCTTTTTTTGCCACCGCCACCTTCATGAAATCGGCCGCCCGCTTCTGGTTGTTCACGTTGGCCATGGCCATGCCCCAGTAGGCCATCGCGCAGTCCGCATCCAGCGCCGCGGCCTGGCGGAAGGAGCGCTCCGCCTCGAAATACCAGAACCCGTGAAGCTGGCCCACGCCCTGGGTGAAAAACTTCTGCGCCTGCTCGTTCTTCGTGGTGACCGGAAAGCGCACGTCGCCGGTGCCCGGCATCAGCACCGCCGCCTGCCGCGGGCCTTCATTGAAAGCCTCGCCGTGCAGCGAGTGGCCGGGGGCTTTAGCTTCGTCAGGCTTTTTCGAGGGTGCGTCCTCCGCATGCAGGGCGGTGCAAGCGAACGCGATGGAGCAGGCGAGTGGAGTGAAGCGCATGGCAGCGGCCACCTGACAGCGCGTGCGCCGATGCGTCAAGGCGCAGCCTCGGGAAGGGGAAAAGCGCATCCGCCGCCGGGGCGTCTTTGGGGAAAAACCTGCCGTCATTCTGAGCGGAGTTTCGCTCGGCAGGCCGAAGCACCCCGCGAGCGCCGCGAGGTTTTGGAGTGCGCCAGTCCTCTGGCGCTTTGGCAGAAGCGGAGCGACGCGGCGGGGGGAGAGCGGTCTCCCCAATGGCACAGCAAGCCCATCCCGGCTCCGCCGCTTCCCCAAAGCGCCAGAGGACTGGCGCACTCCAAAAGCTGCCGCCCCGCTCGCGCCGAATTCATCACTCGGATTTCTTTGGTTATTCCACATTCGTCATTCGTCATTTTCCCACGTCCCGCTTGCCAAGCAGGCATCCGCTTTCCATCATCCGCACGAAATCAAAACACCGGCCTCCGCATCGCGAGGCCACAACCAAACACAACACATCATGGCTCACGAACTACCCGCACTTCCTTATCCCTTCGCCGCGCTCGAACCCTCCATCGACGCCCGCACGATGGAAATCCATCACGACAAACACCACGCCGCCTACGTGGCGAACCTCAACAAGGCGCTCGAAAGCGCGCCCGCCCTCGCCGGTAAAAGCGCCGAAGATTTGATCCGCGACCTCGCCAGCGTGCCCGACGCCATCCGCGGCCCGGTGCGCAACAACGGCGGCGGCCACGTGAACCACTCCTTTTTCTGGAAACTCCTCAAGCCCGGCTCCGATGGCCAACCCGTGGGCCAGCTCGCCGCGGCCATCACCGCCACCTTTGGCGGA
>JAYWEB010000224.1:0-4244 GCA_043779575.1 Chthoniobacter sp.
GAGGATGAGGGTCGGGAAGCTGCGAAATCCCCGCGCGAGGAATTCTTCCCTCGTGCATGGTGTTTCCGCGCTGCTGTAAGAGCGGAAGGTCCAGCCGGACAATGCCGCTGCTTCCTTTGCTCCAGCGTAAACACTTCGATAGACGATGGAATCCTGGCCATTCATTGCCTCGCACAGATCGAAGTGTTCGAGAAAGACACCGGGAGTGGTTTCAGGGCGGGGATAGTTCATCTGAATCCAAACGTATGAGTTTTTGGTAAAGTGTAGTGACGCTTATGTCACGTCTTGTCGGTCAACCCAACTAACAAAATAACATTTTTTGCTCGCCAAGCTATCCGACGACCATTTCATTTTAATTTATGGCTGAAAAAAATAAACGTGCCCCGATCAAAGCTGCCACCAAATACCAGCTCAATGATGAGTTTGACGCCGCATGTGCCGTATGTCGCGACACTGTAAGCAGTAAAATCGAGATTCACCACATTGATGGCAATCCACAAAATCCTGCTCTTGAGAATCTATTGCTAGTCTGCGGCGGTTGCCACAATGAGTTCACCAGAGGAACGAAGACAGAGGCCGATGCACTATTCTTAAAGCGAACGGCGGTGGCTGGCCAACTCGCCCCACGCAAGAACGCCATACCAAAAGGCGATGTAATCAATAGCGGGATAAACAACGGGCTGATGGGTCAATCCGTTTATGTCGAAAAATTCATCACCAAGACAGAAGGAAAAGGCGCGCTGCAAATCCGCCCTGGTTCCATCGGGTCATGCATCGAAGATCACAACTATCTCGAGTATTTGATTAAGAAGCTTGCCGCCTTCAGGACAGCAGGAAGCAGCTACGGACAGAAGCGAACAGGGGTCATTCATCCCGGCGTAGTCAAAAATCAACTAAACAATGAATTCGGAGCTCTACCTAAAGACTTAGAGGCCAGGCACTATCCAGTGGTTAGGGAATATCTGAAAGAGAAAATTGATGGCACAGCACTTGGTCGGAACAATACGGCAAAAGGAATTCGAAATTACCATACGGAGGCGGAGCACTTAGTGCCAAAGAGCAAACGCAAAAAATCTACGTGATCAGACGCCGAAGCGCTTAGCTTCTCAGCAGCCGGATACAATCATCCGTGATAAACGGCCCGTGTTCCCCCACCGGCAGCGGGAGGCCCGGCGGAGTGATAGATTCACCAGCAGCCTCCTTTGCGGCGCAGGATTGGTTGAGGGCTAGCAGGAAAGCGAGGATGTCGGCGGCCTTGGGCATAGCGTAGGCGGCGCGGACGGCGGCATCGAGTTTGGCTTGGGCGGCGCGCAAGGGGTTGCTGCCGGGTTCTTCGAGGGTGCGGTAGAGATCGCGCAGCGACCAATCCATCTTCGCCATCACCTCGCGGCGGAGTTGGCGCAGGGCCACGGCTTCCTTCGCCACCGCTTCGATCTGCTTGCGGGTCGGGGATTGCGGCCAGGGGAAGGTGTCGAAGACGGTGTCGCTGGTGTAGCGAAATCGGCTTTCGAGTGTCGAGCAACGGGCTTTGAACCATTCGAAGTGAATGCCGCTTTGAAGGATGCCGAAGCTGTAATCGTCGGCCAGAGGGAAAGCGACAATCGTGGTATCCGGGTGAATCCCATTCGACACGAACTCGAAGATCGGGCGCTTTGTGACTCGCGAAATGGCCACATAGCGAGGGACGCTATTAATACCTGCAATGGTTCCAGGACGGTAATCATAGAACTGCCACCAGCGCTGGGCGATGCGTGTGTAGCGAGTTACCTCCTTGCCTGTATCCTTTTGCTCTTTTTCGGCGCGGGCTAACACGGAAGGCATCACGGCTTTTTGGAGTCTCGCGAACAGTAGCGGATAGCTCTTGGCTTCGAATAGGTCGCGCTTGCCGAAGTCTATGATCCAACGGGAAGGACCGCCGAACTCGACGAGGTCACGGCCGATGAGATAGGGAAAAACAACCTCCTTGTTCTTCGGGTCGGCGGCGATCAATTCAGCCGCTTGCTCGGGTTCTAGGAAGAAGCCTGCATTCACGGGATTCTGTCCGGTGAAGCACGTCTTTGCCTTCTCATTGGCAATCAAGCGAGCTGCGACTGAAAGATCCAAGCTTGAGGCAAGGCTGGCACGAATCTCTTCAACCTGCTCGATCGTCCATGGATCGCTCACTCGGTCGCCTTGTTGGGTGGTGAGGGTTTTCTTTCCGGTCTCGCTGCCCTTGATCCAGTTCACGATGGAGACATGCACCGCGGCATCACCCGACCAGACTTGGGTGGAGACGGCTTCGGTGATCGTGCCGCCGTGAATGACGACGTGATCGAGACTGGCCTCGCGACCTTCGTTCTGGCGGATCGTGTTGGTGCCGACGAGTCCGGCATGGCCATTCTCCGGCAAGGCGTCATGAGCTAACCGGAACCAATGGGTGCAGAAGTCCGCCATCTTCGGAACTGTTGGGAAACGTGCCTGCACTTTCATGGCATAGTCATAGCCGAGTTCTTGCGCGATGTAGCGGGAGCCGAGATACGGCGGATTCCCGATGATGGCATCGGCCTGCGGCCACTCGGTGAAGAGGGCGTCGGCGCAGAGGATGTTTTGGTCGAGGTTGTCGAGCGGCAGCGGCGTCTCGCGGGCGAAGAGGCTTTCCGAGTCGTCGGCATGGCTGTTTTCCATAACCCACATTTCCTTCGCAACCATGAGGGTGACCTTGGCGAGTTCTGCGGCGAAGGGCAGCAGGTCCATGCCGTAAAACTGCTGGATGGAGACGGCATTCATGAGCGCTTCCGGAGGAACGGATTTGCCGACCTTACTGCCCTTGACCTTGATAAATTTGCTGAGCTCGCGCAGCCGGTTGAGGATGTCCTGCTCCAGGCGCTTCATTTCCCGGTAGGCGACGGCGAGGAAGTTTCCCGAGCCGCAGGCGGGATCGAGAACGCGGAAGGCGCGCAGCGCGTTGAGCACCTTCATGAGAGCGTCCATGTCATTCCAAGCCTCCGCCATGCGGGCGCGCCACGGACGGACGATGGTGGGACCGACGACTTTCTGGATGTCGAACTCGCTGGTGAAGTGCGCGCCGAAGGCGTGGCGCTCGCCGGCATCCATGCTGGATTGAAACAGGGTGCCGAAGATTTCTGGCTTCACGAGATCCCACTTCTGGTCGGCGACGGTGGCGAGGATTTCGAGTTCGTCCGGCAGGAGATCAATGGGATCGATGATGGAAAAGAGTCCGCCATTGAAATAAGGCACGTCGGCAAAGCGTCCGGCCCGGGCGGGCGTTTTGCTGTCCATCTGGCGAAACAGTCCGCCGATGAGATCATAAGCGCTCTCGCCCTTTTCCTGACACTCCTTGATGAGGCGGGTGAGGATCTGGCGCGGCAGCAGCGACATGTCCTCGGAAACGAGGGTGACGAGGAGCTGGAGGATGAAGCGCTGGGCGCAGGTGCGGTCCTCGCCGCGGGCGACGAGAGAGCGGAAGAGCTTCGCAAGATCGTTGGCAGCCACCCGGCTGACTTCGACGCGGTTGTTATTAAAGAGCGGCTTGCGCGGCTTGGGCAGGAGGAAGGCGAGGGCTTCGGCCCGATGCGGCAGATCGGCGAGGGCGATTTTTTCGACGGGATCGAAAAGCTGGTTGTTGAAGTCGTAGATCCAGAATTCGTCGAAATTGCAGAGAATGACGTAAGGCGGACGGTGCGGGACGATGTGGGTCCAGTAGTCGAAGATCTGGTCGTAGTGGCGCTCCAACTTTTTCCCACGGGATTTCATCTCGATGAGGACACGCTGCGGCCAAAGCAGGTCTGCGAAGTTTTTGCCCCTTCCCCCGCCTTTCTTGGCGAGGCGAGTTTCGCGAGTGGCTCCGGCCTCCTTGATGCCGTCGTGGCCGAGGGCGCGGAAGAAGTGATCGAGGAAATCGGCAGCTTCGCCCTTTTCATCGCCTGTGAGGTGCTTGCCGACGTAGGTCACGAATGCGGCGAGGGAGGCGGATAGATCGGGCACGGGCGGAACTTGGGTGATAGAAACGGCCGAAGCAAGAACAGCAGCTTTGCGAATGCGTTGCAGCCGTCGGGCGCGACGCTGCGAAAAAAGGCGGATGAACGTTTGGGCGGAGCATCCGCACTTTTCGAGAGATTAACCGCTTTCATCCTGCTTATGAAAACGCGCCCGCAGCGGTGGCGGATTGAGGGTGGGTTCTCGCACGCGGCGTGCTAGTTTGCTCGGGAGATTTGCCATTTCCTCCACTTAAGATTTGAACCACA
>JAYWEB010000225.1:0-10563 GCA_043779575.1 Chthoniobacter sp.
CGCGGTTGAAATCGGCGGTGATTTATCCGCATATTGCCGGCTCGGATCATTGCCCGGTCGGACTCGTTTTGAAAAAGTAGCCGCGGCTTTTTGGAAGGAACGGGCACGCAGATTCCGGGGAGCGCACTCGTCCCGAGTGCTGGTTTTGGCGTCCCGCCGAAACGAACTTTCCGCGACGTGGATCGCGGGGAAGATCAACGCGCCTCGAGTCGCGGACGCGCAGGGAAGTTCGCGAAGGCGGGACGCCTTCGCCAGCACGCGGGACGCGCGCGCTCCCCGGAACTCGCGCTCCGCTGCTTTGTTTTGAATGCGCGGCGTCATCAACATCAGAACAAATTCAAGTTTTCAACCATCACGCACCGCCGCGAACGGGTGAAGGTCATGGGTGTCGTCACGCCTTCGCCGGTGGGTGTGGCAACACTAAAGCTAAGGAACCCTTCGCCGCCGAGACCGAGGCCGGTCATGCACGGGCCGTTCTTGATGAAGAGCGTGGTGTCCACGATCTGCGCCATTTTCGTGAGGTTGCGGATGTTCTGTGAGTGCATCACCGCGGTGTGCTTGTAGCCATGCTCGGCTTTGATCGCCGCGGCGATGCCGGCATCGACATTCGCCACGCGCACGACGGGGATGAAGGGCATCATTTGCTCTTCATCCACGAAGATGTGATCGGCCTTGGTCTCGCCGAAGAGGAGCTGCGTCGCGGGTGGCACGTCGAGGCCGATGGCCTTGGCGAGCACGGCAGCATCGCGGCCGACGAGATCGCGGTTCACAACGGGATGTGGGCAGCCGGCGCCTTTGCCCTGCGGGAAAACGAACGCCTTGTCCGCGAGTGCTTCGACTTGCTTGGCGTCAAGCTGCACGGCACCCGCGCGCTTGAGCGCGGCGATGAGTTTGTCGGCGACGGCTTCGACGACGAACACTTCCTTCTCGCCGATGCAGAGCAGATTGTTGTCGTAGCTTGCACCCTGGATGATCGACTTCGCCGCGACATCGAGGTCGGCGGTTTCATCGACGACCACCGGCGGATTCCCCGGCCCGGCGCATACCGCGCGCTTGCCGGTTTTCATGGCTGCTGCAACGACGGCTGGCCCCCCAGTGACACAGAGCAACCGCACCAGCGGGTGCTTGCACATCACGTCGAAGGTATCGAGCGTCGGCTTGACTACGGTAGTTAGTAAGTCGGAGACGCCGATCTCCTGAAAGATGGCTTCGTTGTAAGCACGGATCGCAATCGCCGCGCACTTCGCCGCAGCGGGATGGGTGTTATAGACGACCGAGTTGCCCGCGGCGATCATGTTAATCGCGTTACCGGTGAGGGTCGGGACGCTATGGGTCGAAGGGGTCACTGCACCGATCACGCCCCACGGCGCGAAGTCGATGATCGTCAGCCCGAAGTCGCCGCTGAAAGCCATGCGCTCGAGGAACTCGACGCCCGGCACGAGGTCGCCGCAGATTTTGAGTTTCTCGATCTTGTGATCGAGCCGCCCGATCTTCGTCTCGTTGAATTCAATCGTGCCCCACTCCTGGGCCTTGGCCACGCACATCTTGCGGATAACCTGGATCGCCTTGCGTCGCGCGGAGACCCCGAGGTCGCGGAGCTTTTCAAAAGAGCGATGCGCCGCTTCGCACGCGGCAGCCATATCTTCATACACGCCGAAGCTGCTCGGTCCCGACACCGCGACCTTTGTTTGCGTCTGCAAGCGGGTAAGCACCTCGCTGACCACTCTCGATACCATTCTTTCGTCAATCGTTGCCATGTCTAGTTAGTTGAAAATGGGGTTGGGATGCGCGCGGCGGACTCCGTGGAGCGCGCGCGTCCCGCGTGCTGATTTTGGCGTCCCGCCAAAACGAACTTCCCTGCCGCGTCGTAAGGGAAAGGGTGAACCAGCTCGGCTGCGACGCCGCAGGGAAGTTCGCGAAGGCGGGACGCCTTCGCCAACACGCGGGACGCGCGTGCTCCCCGGAAATTCTGCGCCGGACGCCATAGGTTGTTGGTTGGCTCCATGGTATTCACTGCGCTTTGTAGAGGATGGTTTTGCCGACATCGACCGTGTCCACGATGCCGATCACGACGGCATCCACGGGAGCGTTCTTGTCGTCCGCGGCGAGTCGCGCGGAGCTGCCTTGCACGACGAGCACGATCTCGCTTTCACCCGCGCCGAGGGTATCCACAGCCACGAGCGTGCTGGTGCCGGGCTTCCACTCTTTGGCCGTCGGCGAATCAATCACAAGAGGACGGACGAGCAGGAATTTCTGCCCCGTCATCTTCGTGTTCTTCTTCGTCGCGACGACGCTGCCTTCTACGCGGGCAAGGATCATGGCTGGGAAAACCGTGACGCTTACTTCGCCTTCGGAAGCACTGCGACGAGGTCGGTGTGCGGGCGGGCGATGACGCTGACGCTGACGATTTCGCCAAGCGATTGCGCGGCGGTTTTGCCGGCTTCAGTCGCGGCTTTGACGGCGGCGACATCGCCGGTGACGCAGACGGTCACCATCGCGTTGCCGACCTGGGTGATGGGTCCGACGAGTTCGACGTTAGCCGATTTGAGCATCGCGTCAGTCGCCTCGACGAGTGCGACGAGTCCGCGCGTTTCGATCATTCCAATTGCTTGTTGTGCCATAATAGTTGGGTTGGTTGGTTAGTTGAGAGTTGAGAGTTTGGCCCACGCGTTGCGGGCGATGATGATTTCTTCGTTGGTGGGGATGACGCGCACTTCGATCTTCGAGCGCGGCGTGGAGATGATGGCTTCGGCGGCGCGCACGCGGTCGTTGGCTTCGTGGTCGAGTTCGAGTCCGCAGAAGTCGAGGTTGGCGCAGATTTTTTCGCGGAGCACTGGGTTGTTCTCAGCGATGCCGGCGGTGAAAATGAGGACGTCCGCGCCGTTCAGTTCAACGAGAAACTGGCCGATGTATTTGCGGATCGCGCCGACAAAGACATCCAGCGCGATCTGGGCGTCGGCACTTCCGTTCGCCGCAGCGTCGAGAATGTCGCGCACGTCGCCGGTCGGGAGTCCGGACAGACCTTTGAGGCCGGACTGCGAGGTGAGTGCCTTTTCCACCGCATCGAGGCCGAGGCCGAGGTCGCGGGCGAGGTAGATGAGAGCGAAGGCATCGAAGTCACCCACGCGATTGTTTTGTGGCAGACCGCTCTGCGGGGTCATGCCCCAGCTTGAGTCGATGGCTTTCCCATCGCGCACCGCGGCGACCGAGGAACTGCCGCCGAGGTGGCAGGAGATGACACGCAGCTTGTCCGTGCCGCGCAGTTCGGCGCAGCGCTGCGAGACAAAGCGATGGCTTGCGCCGTGGAAGCCATACCGGCGGATGCCATACTTAGTCTCCCACTCGCGCGGCACCGGATAGCGGATGTTTTCCGGCGGCACGTCGTCGTAAAATGCGGTCTCAAAGGTGCCGATGCACGGCAGGCTCGGATGGGATTTGTGGAAGCTGCGGACGGCCGCGACATAGGGTGGGTTGTGCGCGGGCAGGAGGGTGTTGATTTCCTCCATTGCGCACAGCACCGGCTCAGCAAGCACCTGCGTGCCCGAGACACCGCGAGCCATGACTGGCTTGAAGCCCACTGCCGCGAGGCCGTCGAATCCACTGAGCGCTTTCTCGACGAGCGCGATGGCCGCTCCGTGGTCGGGCAGCGCGGCGACGCCTTTCTGCTCGGCTTCGCTGCCGACCTGATACTTATAGGTCGATTCCGCGCTGCCAATCCGCTCAACAGCACCCTTCGCCAGCACGCGCTCGGACGGCATTTCGATCAAGCGGAACTTGAACGAAGTGCTGCCGATGTTGGCGACGAGGATGTTGTTGGGTGTCATGGGTAAACGTCGAACGTCCAAACCCGAACTCCGAACTCCGAATGAACGCGGCGCGCGCCGATGGCTCGGCGTTCGCTGTTCAGGTTTGGATGTTCGGTGTTCACTTACTTCGCAGGGCCGTTCGCGGGCTTTCCGCCGAGGAATTTCCCGAGAAGGTGCAGGTCGTCATGCGGGCGCGGGATCACATGGACGGCGACGACTTCGCCGATCGCGCTGGCCGCGGTGGCACCGGCTTCGACAGCGGCTTTCACCGCGGCGACATCGCCGCGCACAAAGACGGTCACAAAGCCCGAGCCGACTTTTTCCCAGCCGATGAGTTCCACGTTGGCGGCCTTCGTCATGGCGTCAGTTGCTTCAAACTGCGCGACGAGACCTTTGGTTTCGATCATTCCGATTGCTTGTCCAGCCATATAGTTAGTTAGTTGCGAACTCCGAACTTCCAAAGCTCAACGCCGAACGCCGAAGTGCGGCAGGCGTGAGATTCGACGTTCGATGTTCAGGTTTGGGAGTTGGGTGTTGAGTTAGGAGGTGAAGAATTTCAGCAGCTCCGGCGTCGGCCGGGCGATGACGTGGGACGCGACAAGATTGCCGACGCGCTTGGCGGCTTCCTTCCCGGCTTCGACGGCGGCTTTCACGCTGCCGACATCGCCGCGGACGATGGTTGTGATCAAGGCTCCACCGATGGGGATGGATTTGACGAGTTGCACATTCGCGGCCTTGACCATGGCGTCGCTGGCTTCCACCAGGCCCACGTAGCCGCGAGTTTCGATTAGTCCGATTGCTTCGCTCATTTAGTTATTGGTTTGGTTTGTTAGGTTGAAATGATCCGCTGGTTTGCGGGGTTTAGGTTTTGAAAAGTTTGACCTTCGTCGCGCGTTCGAGGTCGCAGGCATTGGCCTCGTCGGTATCCATGTGGACCTCCAGCTTGAAGCTCGGATCAACGCGCGCGATCAGGTCGTCGAAGCGCGTGTTGCAGGCCGGCGAGGTTACTTTCAGCGTGATCCGGTCGAGGTGCTTCACGCCGTAGAATTTCGCGTCGCTCGGCGACATGTGGACGTGCCGGGCCGCGCGGATCAGACCCTCCTTCAGTTCCAGCATGCCCTTTGGACCCATGACATAGCCGCCGGGTGTCCCCTGAATGTCGCCCGACATTTTCACGGGCAAATCCACGCCGAGCTGGATGGCGTCGGTGATGGCGAGTTCGATCTGCGTGAGGTTCCGGCAGGGGCCGAGGATGCGCAGATTCGGGATCACGCGGCGGCGCGGCCCGATGAGCGTGACCGTCTGCTCCGCGGCAAACTGCCCTTCCTGATAGAGCCACTTGTGGACGGTCAGTTTCGCGCCCGGCCCAAAGAGCACTTCCAGATTCTCCGGCGAAATGTGCATGTGCCGCGCGGAGCTGTTCACCACGAGCGTCGGAGCCGGTTCCGCAGGCGCTTGCTGGCCGAGCTGCCGGAAGATCGAAGAGCGGACGAGCGCTTCGACGACGGGGCGGCTGGGGGCTTGGGTGGAAATCATTTTACGGAAACAAAAGCGTTATGACTGATGGCAATCATATAAAGCGGCGGGCGTCGGTCAACAACTATTTTCTGATTATTAGATCGGGAACGATCATAAAATATGGACCGGGAATTCGTCCGCTGGTCCTTCGTCCGGTTCGGACCGGCCGCCTTCCCGGATGGCGCGGGGCAGTGCCGGGGCGGGCAGCGCTTTGCCCGACGCCGACGGAAGTTGGCGGTCCTGAAGTTCGATCCCGGCGCTTTTAAGCTTCTCCGCAGAAAGGTCGGTCAGGAGAAACTCAACCTCCGGCCAAGGCAGGAGAAAATGCGGAGCCCGCCGGTTTAGCTTGGAGCCGTCGAGACAGAATACATTCCGGCCGGTCCGGTTGATCAAAACCTTCTGCTGCTCGACGATGGCGGCCTGCGAGTTCCAGATCCCCTGCCCATCCATGCCCTCCGCGGAAAGGAACGCCACGTCGAACTTCCAAAATTCCAAGCTCTTCTGCGCCGTCTCCCCGAGCAAAGTGGACTGCAGATGCAGGAGTTGCCCGGCCAATTGGAAAACCTGGACGCCGGGAATCGAAGCGAGAATTTCGCCGACCGGCAGATTGGAGGTGACGATCGTCACCGGCGTGACCGGGCGGTCCCGAAACGCTTCCGCAATGGCAAAGATCGTCGTTCCCGAATCGAAGAAATACGTCCTGCCCGGCTCAAAGAAACGCAGCGCAGCCGCCGCGATCTTCGCCTTGGCTCTCGCCCCCTTGTGCTGCCGCTCGCGAAACGACGGAAACCGATCATTAAACTCCGAGAGCGCCCCGCCATAAGTGCGCGTGATTTTTTTCTCCTGCACCAAAGCCGCCAAATCGCGCCGGAGCGTGGCCTCCGAGACCTCCAGACGCCGGCACAGCTCTTTTACGGGCAGATACCGATGCTGTTCGATGATCTGCGCGAGACGCTCGCGCCGCGCCAGAACGATGTGCAGGGGGACTTTCACGGTGCTGATCCTCGCCCGGTTTTATGATCGGAGTCAACTATCAACTCGCGCCGGGCGGTCGTCGGCTTTGCCCGGATGACGATTCGAAAAAGTCGGGCGGGCGCGCTCTCGGCAGGCGCAGGTGGAAAGAGACGCCGGCCAGGAATTCCTCCCGCCCAAACTATTTCCATGCTCTTGCTTCGCCCGGCTTGCCCAACTGGGCATCGGACCTGCATCATCCGCGCCCATGCAATTCATCCGCGACATTCACTCCGCCTGCCGCGCGGCGGGCCGCCCGGCGGTTTCGTTCGAGTTTTTCCCGCCGAAAACCGACGAGGGAGACCGCAACCTCATGGAAAAAACCCTGCCCGCGCTGCTCGCGCTGAAGCCGGATTATTGCTCGATGACCTATGGCGCTGGCGGCAGCACGCGGGACAAAACCATCGGCATGGTGGAGCGCATCCAGCGCGAGCACGGGCTCACGGCGATGATGCACCTGACGTGCGTGAACTCCACCCGCGAGCAACTCGGCGAAGTCCTCGCCGAGGCGCGGGCGCGCGGCATCACGAACATCCTCGCCCTGCGCGGCGACCCTCCCGGCGGCACCGGCGAGTGGATCGCGACCGAAGGGGGCTTCCAGTATTCGAGCCAGCTCGTGCAGTTCATTCGCGAACTGGGCGGGTTCGGCATCGGCACGGCGGGCTTTCCCGAGGGGCACATCGCGCAAACCGCCGGCAAGCTGGCGGACTGGGATTTCCTCGCGGCGAAAATCGACGCCGGCGCGGACTTCGTCATCACGCAGCTCTTTTTCGACAACCAGGATTTCTACCGCTTCCACGACTACCTCGTGAAAAAGCTCGGACGCCCGCTGACCCTCATTCCCGGCCTGCTGCCGATCCTCTCCGGGAAGCAGACGAAAAAATTCACCGAGATGTGCGGCTCGCGCCTGCCCGCGCCGTTTGTCGCGCGGCTGGACGCACTCGGCGACGACGACGCGGCGGTGATCGAATACGGGATCGAATACTGCACGCGGCAGTGCGAGGAACTGCTGAAGTTCGGCGTGCCCGGCCTGCACTTTTACTCGCTGAACAAGCCGCACTCGACCACCCAAGTCGTGCGCAATCTCGGCCTCGCCCGGTGAGTCTGCGCGTCTGGGCTTACCAAGGCTGCGACACCTGCCGGAAGGCGCGGAAGTTTCTCGCGGAGCGAAAAATCGCGCACGAGCTGATCGCCATCCGCGAGCAGCCGCCCGGCGTCGCCGAACTGCGCGCCATGCTCGCGCACGTGGGCGGCGACCTGCGCCGGCTCTTCAACACCAGCGGCCAGGACTACCGCGCGCTGGACATGAAGGAGCGCCTGCCCGCGCTCAGCACGGACGCAGCCCTCGCGCTGCTCGCCGCGAACGGCAACCTCGTGAAGCGCCCCTTCGCGCTCGGCAAAGATCGCGGCGCGGTCGGCTTCCAGCCGGAGGAGTGGGCGCGGCTGTTTGCGTAGCGCTCCCAATTATTTTCAAACAACCGTCATCTGATGACGATCTTCCTCATGGGCAGATGAGGCGGACGTTTGGAAAGTAGGTGCGGTAGCGAATCGGATCGCGGGTGAGAAGCTGGAGATTTTCCACTTCGACGTGGGCACCGATGAAAAAATCCGGCAGCGGCAAGGTGCGCGTGCTGCCGGAGCGGCGGTAGGCCGCGAAGGCGCGGGCTGCGGGAAATGCGGCGGCGTAGGGCAGCGGCCGCCGGTGAAAATTTCCGGGTGGAACGAGTCGGCTGCCGAGGAAAATGCGGGGGCGAGTTCCGCGCAGATCACGGGGTTGATCGCCGCCTCACGGGCGTCGATGAGGGGTTCCAACTGCGCGCCCGACCAGGCAAACCAGTTCGGGTCTTTCGTCGAGATGTCGAGCAGGACGTTGGTATCAACGAGCACCATGCGCTCAATCTTCGCCGCGCGTCATGGCCATGATCTCATCGGTGGAGAGCCCGGCGGTCGCGCTGCCTTTGGCGCGCTCGATCCAACGCTGGAAGGGCGTCTTCTTTTTGCCGTTCGCCGGGCGGATGACGACCGCATCGCCATGCGGGAGGAACTCCACGTCGGTTCCGGGCTGGAGATGGAAACGTTCGCGGATCTCCTGCGGAATCGTGACTTGGCCTTTGGTCGTGACCTTCATGGAGAGACTAATGCCTGCAAACGGACGCCACCTCAAGTTGCAAAACCAGAACCGTCCCGGCTTTTTCCATCGTGCGGCCAGCGCCTCACCACTCCACGGCCACACTCCGGCGCTGCTGGAAGCGGTCGTTGTAGAAGAGCTGCTTTTTCGCCGCGCCAAACTCGTGGACCAGCTTGGTGCATTTCACGTCGAAGCAGCAGTACTCGGCGATCTCCAGCATCTTGCCCTCGCGCCACCAGCGGATCGCATCGAGCCCGTCGCCGGTCTTGCCGACGCCGAGCGAGGCGGTGGCCACGGCGTCGAGCGCGAGGCGGTGGCCGAGTTTTTTTTCGATCTCCACGAGCATGTCGAGCGTGCAGCAGAGGTGCGGCAGGTCGTAGGCGGTGTAACCCATGAGCACTTCGTAATCGAAGCTGATGACGTTGAAGCCGACAACGAGGTCGGCGCGCATGAGCTGATCGACGAGATCCTTCACGCGGTTCTCCGGGTAGATGCGGTATTCGCCGAGGCGGGTGCTGTAAGTCACGCCGAGCGACATGCCCATTTCGGCTTTCTTGTCCCAGCCGCCGGCGTCGTTGGCGGTGCGCTGGGTTTCGAGGTCGAAATAGACGATGTCGCGGCTCATGTGGTGGGAATGACGAATGACGGATGACGAATGACGAATCAATGCCGAAGCGCGAAGTCAGAAAGTCGCGGCGAATATCCCTTGGTCATTCGGGCTTCATTCGTCATTCCACATTCCACATTCGTCATTTTCCACTCCACTCGTAGTCCCCGGCGTCGAAGGCCATGGTGTTCGCGATCTTGAGGACTTTGAACTCTTCGACCAGCGCGCCATCGCTTTGGAAAACGGTGACGGCCTTGCCGCCTTCGCGGCCCAGCACGGCCCATTTGAGCGCGGGCGTTTCGGTGAGGGTGCGGAGCGGGAGGCCGTCGGGCGCGCGGAGAAATGCGCCTTTGGCATCGATGCCGATCTGCACGTCGAGGTCGTGCATGGCGTCCTGAAAAAGCGGGTTGGGCACGAGGCGGACGCGGATTTTGTCTTCGGGTTTGAAGGGCTGCGGGCGCGCGAGTTTGTCGGCCACGGCGGCAAAGGTGGCGCTGGCGACGATGGATTTCGTGAGCACGGTTTTCCAGGTCGAGACGGCCGCCTCCCCCGGCGGGCCGTCTTTGGACGCGGCTTCGAGGGCGAGGCCGCGCACGCGCTGGACGCCGGGCTTTTCCTCGATGAGAAAAATAAGGTCGCTGGTGCGCGAGGCGAAGACGCGGACGGGCGCGGGCTCGGCGGGGTCGATGGCGAGGCGGCGGTGAAACTCCCCGCCGCGGCTGAATTCTTTGACCTCCGTACGTTCCGCGGTTTGGTCGATGACCCACACGCGGTCCTCGCGGCCGAGGCTGGCGTCGAGCGGCTTCACGAGGTCGGGCAGGTCGAGCGGGTGCGTTTCGCCTTTTTCCACGATGGCGACTTTCCCGTCGGCGATGACCGCGCGCGGCGGCGGGGCGGCCCCCTTTTCCGCAGCCGCACCGTCGCCCACGGCGAGTTGGGCGATCTCGGGATCGAGCGGGATTTCGCCGGCGAATTCCCCGGCCTGATCCATGCGCACGAGCTGCCGTTTGCCGTCGGCGGCTTCGGCCCAGAGCGCGAGGCGGCCGCTCGCGCGCAATTCCAGCGCGAGCACGCGGCGCAGGCGCGGCGAGTCGTCGGCGATCATCCAGTCATTGCCGTGGTAGGCGATGCCTTCGACGGCGAGTTCGCCGACGGCGAAACCGCGCGCGGAGTAGGTTCCGGCGGGCGCGGGTTTGCCCGCGTCGTCTTTGCCATCCCAGTTCGTGATGAAGCCATTCAGCCCGACGAAGAAATCCTTTTTCGTCGCCTCCCGCGCGAGCACGCGGACGAGCTTTCCCTTTTTGTCGTAGATGCCGAGGCTGAGCACGCCGGAGGTCGGCGGCGGGAGGAAGGTGATGCTGACGCCGGTCTTTTTTGGCGGCGCTGGTTCGTCGTCTTGGGCAAAGGCGGAAGGATGAAGGATGAAGGATGAAATGAGCAGCACCATCAACGCGACAGCGAACCAACCCGTCATCCTGAGCGGAGCGGAGCGG
>JAYWEB010000226.1:0-4240 GCA_043779575.1 Chthoniobacter sp.
TTAGCCTCGGAAATCTTCGCACCTTTGACATATCTGTTTTTCATTCTCTTTGAGCACTTTATCCATACTGGTCCCCTCTTGTTCTAGGCAAGCCCCTACGGAATTTGGCCAAATGACGGAATTCTGTTTTTTGCCGGCTGTTTGTTCACCCCATTCCGTCATTTGGAAAAATTTCGTAATTCCGTCTCTCAACATCCTATGAAACTTCTCACCACCCTCGCATCCATTGTTCTCGCCGTCACCGCGCTCGCGGATGACGCGGGTTTCAAACCGCTCTTCAACGGCAAAGACATCACCGGCTGGCATCTGCGCAAAGCGGATACGGAGAGCAGTTGGACGGTCGTGGACGGCGTGTTGAAAAACACGGTCGAACCCGGCAAGCACGGCGTCGATCTCGTGAGCGACGCGAAGTTTTGGAACTTCACCGTGAAGTATGAATACATGGTGCCGGATGGCTCGAACTCCGGCTTCTACCTGCGCGGGCGGCATGAGATTCAAATCCTCGGCGACTTCGCCAACGCCAAGGCGACGAAAGGCGGCAACGGCGCGATCTACCAGCACACCGCGCCGAGCGAGTTCGCGAGCAAGCCGGGCGGCGAGTGGCAGACCGTCGAGGCGACGATCATCGGCAATAAAATCACCGTCATCCTCAACGGGAAAAAAATTCACGACAACGTGGAGTGCGACCGCGCGACGGGCAGCGAACTCGACGGCAACGTGAAGGAACCCGGCGCGTTTTTCCTGCAAGGCGACCACGGCACGGTGAGCTTTCGCAACATCGTGGTGAAGGACTTGCCGAAGGAGTGAGGACACGGTCCGAGTCTTATTGGCCGGAGTTTTTGACCACGGATTGCGCGGATGACACGGATTGCCGAAAAGATCGAATCCGTGAAATCCGTGCAATCCGTGGTCAAGATTTTCTGTCTTTCGTGGAGCAGTCTGGCGCTGGCGGCATTCGTTTTTTCCGCGCTGACGGCCTGCAAAAAAGCGGACAAGCCGGTGGCCGCGGAAACACCCGCCGCCACACCCGATCCGAAGGTGCTGGCGGCAGTGCTCGACAAGGCGCTCTCCGCCTACAACGCCGGCGATCAGGCCGCGCTCTTCGCCGACTTCGCGAGCACGGCCACACCCACGCCGGGCGACCGCATTTTCACGGAACTCTTCGAGGGTTTTTACAAGATGGAGTTTGGCAAGATCGTCGCGCTGCGGCTGAACCCGAAGGAGACGAATCCCGATCCCGACTTCGGCCTGCTCGTCTATGACGCGCAGTGCGAGCGGCAGCCGCAGGCGAAGGTCAGCGCGAATTTTCTCCGCGAAAACGGCGCGCTGAAAATCGTCCAGGTGCGGTTTGAAAAAGTGGACGTGGTGAAGTGAGTTGGATGGTGCTGGTGGATGGCGTCGCTCCTTTTACTTTCCTCGTGTCCATGCTCCAGCTTGGTCTCGCCGTTGTCTTGGAAGCTCCGCTGCCCCGCGCGCTCTGGCAGAGAGCGTCCGCCCTGGCTCCCCGCTGACGAAGCAGAGCTTCGGGGACAAGTGCGTTCCCAAGCTGGAGCTTGGGAACGAGGGGAGAAGCGCCCGCGCAGAAACGAGCCGCTGCTTCTGCTAATCGCCGACATTCACGAATGGACGCGCGGATGGATGGATGATCGCGGAAAATTCGTCACCACCTATCTTTGGTTTGACGGAAAGAAGCCAACCGTCGTTAAGCCAGCGCTATGGTGCTACGTTCCGCCCTCTGATTTGAAGCGTCTGGCCGTCGGAAGGTAGTTCTTTAGGGAATCCCAAGACCATTCTACCAGCCTCCACTCAGAATCCTTTTTGCTCTGGTTCTTGTATTGGTTGAACCGTTTAAGGTGACTCTGAATGAGTTGGAGTTTTTCTTGCACGTAGGGGTCCGCCGCAAACTCGTGAGACTCTCGCGATGTTTTCTGGATTTCAGCTAATTCGGCCATGATCCAAACGCGGTCGCAACCGCATCACACGGTCAACCTAATTCTCCGTTGTGAACGGGATAATCCCGATTGCTTCCAACGATTTCGGATAGGTGCCATGATTGTTGCGCTTAAATGCCGCGATTGCCGACGCGACTTTTTTAACCTGCACAGCCAATAAACCATACTACTTGGAGTAGTGATCGTAGGCTTCATCGGCAGGCGCGTTTACTGCGGACGCCGCAAAGGTGAGCAGAAGTAAGACGGATGCTCTCAGGCAGTTCATGGGCTTGTATTGTTTCCCGTGTTACTTTGGCGGGCTGTCGGCGCGCATGCGCTGCAGCATGGCATCATAAGTCGCCGTCTTATACAGCTCGCCGAGGGTCGGGTAGTTAAAGCACGCATTGCTGAATAGCTCCGCGCCGCCGCCGGTGAGGAGGGCGAGGAGGCCGATGTGGACGAGTTCGGTGGCTTGCTCGCCGACGACGTGGACGCCGAGGAGGCGGAGGTCGGCGCGGCGGAAGAGAAGTTTTAGAAAGCCGGCTTCGTCGCCGATGATGCGGCCGCGGGGGTTGTGGCTGTAAGGTGCGCGGCCCACGACGCAGTCGATGCCTTGGGTTTTGAGGGTGGCTTCGGTTTCGCCGACCATGCTGGCCTCGGGGATGGTGTAGATGCCGGTGGGGAGCAGGGGAGAGGTTTCTTTTTTCAGCAGGTCGAAGGCATGGCACATGGCCACGCGCGCCTGCTCCATGCTGGTGGAGGCGAGGGCGGGCGGGCCGACGACATCTCCCGCGGCGTAGATGTGCGGGACGGCGGTGCGGTAGTGGGCGTCGGTGGTGAGGAGGCCGCGCTTGCCGGGCGTGAGGCCGGCGGCGGGGAGGTTGAGGGCGTCGGTATTGGAGCAGCGTCCGGCGGCGACGAGGACATCGCTGACGGCGAGCTGGGCGCCGGAGGAAAGGGTGAGGGTGACGTCGCCTTCGTCGGGGGAATCGCAGCGGGTGACGCGCTCGCCCCAATGAAAGCGGACGCCGGCGAGGGTCATTGCGCGGGTGATGGCGGCGGAGATTTCGGGGTCGAGAAAGGAGAGGAGCGAGTCGCGTCCGTCGATGACGTGGACGGGGACGCCGAGGGCGGCAAAGGTGCAGGCGTATTCCGCGCCGATGACGCCCGCGCCGATGACGGCGAGGCTGCGCGGCATCTCGGTGATCTGGAGGATTTCATTCGAGTCGTGGACGCGCGGATGGGAGAAGGCGAACTCCGGCGGGTGCAGCGGGGAGGAGCCGGTGGCGACGAGGATGTGGTCGCCGCGGAGGGAAAATTCCGCGCCGTCCGCAGGCGTGACGGTGAGGGTGTGCGGATCGGTGAAGCGCGCGCGGCCCCAGAATTTTTCGACGTGGGTCTGGTGAAAGCGGGCCTCGATTTCGCGCCGCGCGACGGTGGTGACGTGGCGCTCGTGAAACATGAAATCGGTGAGCTTCGCCGCCTCGTGCCGCGCGACGGTGACGCCGAGGAGCTGGCGCGTGCGCGAGCCGGAAAGCAGCACTGCACTTTCGCGCAGCGTCTTGCTCGGCACGGTGCCGGTATTGATGCCTGCGCCGCCGAGCACGCCGGCCTCCTCGATGACGGCGACGCGTTTACCGAAGGCCGCGGCGGTGACTGCGCCGCTGGTGCCAGCGGGGCCGCCGCCGATGACGAGGAGATCGTAGTTGGATTCAGGCATGGCGCGGGTTGTGGCAGGATTCGCGGGGCGGGACAAGGCGGGGTCGTGCGCAGTCTGTTTTGAAAAAGCGCGGGAAGCGGGCGTGGGGGCGCGCGGGGGACTGCGGTATGACACAGGGCTGGGCTTGGCATGGGTGCGCGGCGTGCTAGGGTGCGCGTCCCAAATTTTATGGCTAAAAGCATCATCGATTCCGCGCGCCTTGAGCGCATCGAATTCAGTAACGACGAAATTGCGCGTTACTCGCGGCATCTCATCATGCCTGAGGTCACGCTGGAGGGGCAGAAGCGGCTGAAGGCGGCGAGCGTGCTCTGCATCGGCACCGGCGGGCTGGGGTCGCCCATCGCGCTGTATCTCGCGGCGGCGGGCATCGGGAGAATGGGGCTGGTCGATGGCGACACGGTCGATTTTTCGAATCTCCAGCGGCAAATCCTCCACGGCACCAAGGACGTGGGCCGCAAGAAACTGAACTCGGCGAAAGACCGCATCCGCGAGATCAACCCGAACGTGCAGGTCGATCTTTACGACACCTTTTTCAACGCGGAAAACGCGCGGCAGATCGCCGAGCCGTACGACATCATCATCGACGGCA
>JAYWEB010000227.1:0-4239 GCA_043779575.1 Chthoniobacter sp.
CATCCTTTACAGTATGCGCTCCGGCACGCCGAGCTTCGCGCACTACAACCGGCGCGGCGACGTGACGACGCGCACGGACGGGGCGGGTGTGATTACTTACCAAGCGAGTTACGAGGCAGGAGGGAAGCGCACGGCGGAGTTCGGCACGACGCTGGACCGGCAAAAGGCGAATACCAAGGAGGAAGACCCCACGGGGTTAAACAACGAGGGCCACCGCTACCGCGACTTGGAGACGCTGACCTTCATTACGCAAGACCCGGCGGGCTTTGTGGACGGGCCGAACCTCTATTGCTACGTCCGGCAAAACCCGTGGACGACTTTCGACCCGGAGGGGTTGTATAGCTTGAAGGAGTTTACGCAGGACGCTTCAGATTATGGTGGTGTCGTTGTTGGAGCCGTGAAGAACGAAGCAATTGGAGTCGGCAAGTTCGCGTACGGTGCCACTGTCGGATTTGGTGAGGAGATTGGCAAAACTGGTTTTGATTATTATAACTACGCCACCACCGGAAGCACAAACTTTGAGAGCGCGGCAGCGCAGTTTATGCAGGGGCAGATAGATGCGGATAGCTCCTTAGATGACGCTGCTAAAAACACCGTTGCGCATTTTTCAGGTTACGAATGGGGCAATCAAATCGCTGAACATGCGCTGAATGGTGATACGGATGCGTTTAGTCAAGACATGGGCGGTTTTGCTGCACTTGCTGCAACGCCAAAAATCCTTAAGGAAGCGGGCAGGGTAGATACAAAGACTCAAGAGGCTCCAAAGGGACCGCAGAAGGGACTAACCACTCCGAAGAAATATTTTGGAGACAAAACGAAAGCTGAGGTGAATGCTGCTCTTGAGAAGAAATTTGGTTCTCCGAAGAGCAGTAGGGAGCACGCTAAGACTTACTACAACGAGAAAACGAAGCGGTCTTTTAACGTTCATGAAGAACCTGGGCACCAAGGGGGAAAACCTCATGTCGATGTTAAGCGTCGCGGAAATTATGAAGAGCGCAAATACGGCCTCAAGGAAAAATAAATATGCATCACGAGGAAAGACCCGAGACCATCATTGTAAACGGAGCCATAATAGAAAAAGATTACTTCGAGCAGAATGTAATTGAAGCTATTCAGTGTGAATGGGTGCCGGTGAATGTTGAGCACACTGAAAAACATCACCACTGCCTTGTCTGTAATGTGGCCTTCAACGAAGGGAAAGCTTTCAGGTCGGGCTATCGATGGTTATGTGACTATTGTTACGACAATTTTGTCAAAGAAAAAAACGTCAAGTCCCAATAACGTAAGCGTCACCCCGAGCACCACTATCTGGGAAGCGTATTCGTCGTAGCGTATGGGGCATGAGGCAAGCAACGGACCACTGAGCGTGCCCGTTTGAAAAATTGCCCGAACGCAGCTTCTCGTTACTCACGGCCAGCGTCGAGCGGAGGTCGGCTTGCACTTTCCACGAGGACACGCCAATCCACGGGCCACCCACCGAGGCGGCGGAGGGGACAAGGGGGGATGGTGGACGGGCAAGCGAATCCAGTGCGCGTCCTCGTCCACCCCGGTGGAAGCGACGGGCGACCGCTTTCCCGCTTGAATTGCAGGGTCGGTTGCGGCTTGCTGGCTGGTATGCGCGCGGTCTAGGCTCAAGTTGGAAGTGCAACATAGGTTAGCGGCGAATGAAGCATTGTTCGGGTGTTTAGTTTGTCAGCTATGGCGTCGCATTCGTTTTGTGTTAGTCCGGTCATGCTGCCCCCCTTGGGGAGATACTGCCGGATTAGTCCATCGGTGTTTTCATTGGTCCCTCGCTCCCAACTGTGATGCGGCGTCGCGAAGTAGAACTTCAGTCCGGTCGCCGCCTTGATCTCCGCGTAGCGGTGGAACTCGGTCCCGTTGTCCGAGGTGATTCATATCCGCCCATACGTGCCGGTAGATCATCTCGTGGCTGATCGACAGTTGCTTGGCCCGTTTCAAGTGCCCGCTCACCTGCTCGGGACTCCACTGCTTCCTCAACAACTCTTCGACCCGCTTCCATTGGACTCGCCCAAACTGGCTGTTGCGCCGCGAGCGCTTCCGCCGCGCCACCGCCCGCTCCTGCGCTCGCCCCGCCCGATACCATCCATCGTAGGGCGCCGCGTTGCGTTTCAACTCACGCCCTACGGTGCTCCGATGCCGCCCCAGTTGCCGGCCAATTTCCGCCTGGCTCACCCCCAGCCTCCGCAGGGCCGCCAGCGCGCTTCGTTCTTCCGCATTGAGTTGCTCGTAATTCATTGCCATCCTCCTGCCAGATTTCCCCACAATTCGAGACCTTCTTCTTCCGCTTCCACCCATGTTTCCCGTGTTGCACTTAGTTTGTAAATTCGCGTCCCTGCGGGCGGAGGCGGTGGGAGAAGAAATGACGAATGAGAAAAGCCGCCGCCTCCGCCCGGAAAAGCTAGAGATCCTTCGACTGCGTCCCGCCCGCCTTCGCTCGCCGGGACTCCGCTCAGGATGACAGGTCGATTTTTTCGCTGCGCGCGGAAAAAAATCCGCTCGCCATTGGTGGCGTTTCGCGAGTCCATGCGCGCCTACATTTCACCCATGCTCACTCTCGAAAAATTCTCCATCGGTGTCGGCGACCGCTTTGCCCATCAGGCCGCCGCGCAGCTCCGGGCCTGCCAACTGATCGCCCGCGACGGCGCGGAGGTCGTGCCGGTCTGGAACAAGTCGAACCGCGAACACACTTTCATCGGCTCCGAGCCGGCGAGCGTGCTCGCGGCGGCGCAGGCGGCGGTGGCGCAGCTCGGGTGGGCGAAGGGCTGGCATGTGGATGCCGATCACATCCGGCTGGAAACGGTGGATCGCTTTCTGCCGCACGCGGATTTTTTCACGATCGATGTCGCGGATTCCATCGGCCAGCCGGCGGCGGCGGCGGACGTGCAGGCGTTTGTGGACGGGCATCCCGAGCTGATCGGCGAGATCGCGATCCCCGGTATCGGCGCGCCGTTTCACACCACGCGGGCGGAGGTGCGGCGCAGCGCGGAGGTGTTCCTGCTGGCGGTGCAGGACGCGGGGAAAATCTACCGCCACATCGCGGCGGCGAAGGGTGCGGACAAACTCATTGCGGAGATTTCGATGGATGAAACCGCTTCGCCGCAGACGCCGCCGGAGTTGCTCGTGATCCTGGCGGCCATCGCCGACGAGAAAATCCCGGTGCAGACCATCGCGCCGAAGTTCACGGGCCGGTTCAACAAGGGCGTGGATTACGCGGGCGATCTCGCGCAGTTCGAGCGGGAGTTTCACGACGACCTCGCGGTCATCGCGCACGCCATCGCGCGCTACGGCCTGCCGGCGAATCTCAAGCTCAGCGTCCACTCCGGCAGCGACAAATTTTCGCTCTACCCGATCATCCGCCGGACGCTGCCGAAATTTGGCGCGGGTCTGCATGTGAAGACGGCGGGCACGACGTGGCTGGAGGAACTCATCGGGCTCGCCGAGGCGGGCGGCGAGGCGCTGGCGTTTGCGAAGGAAATCTACGCGGGGGCGATCGGGCATGTGGAGGAGTTCTGCGCGCCGTATGCCTCGGTCATCGACATCGATAAAGCGAAGCTGCCGACGGCGGAGGAAGTGGCCGGCTGGACGAGCGAGCAATTCACCGGCGCGCTGCGGCACGATCAAAGTCACCCGCTCTTCAACGCGAGTTTCCGCCAGCTTTTGCATGTCTCCTTCAAGCTCGCGGCGAAGCAGGGGCAGCGTTACCTGGATCTGCTGAAAGCGAACGCGGAGATCGTGGGCAAGAACGTGACCGAGAATCTTTACGAGCGGCATCTGCGGCCGCTGTTCGTCGGTTAGCCTGCCACCGTCATGTTGAAAACGCAGAGACGCAGAGGCGCAGAGGTCGCAGAGACGGAATCGGCATTGCTCCGCGACCTCTGCGCCTCTGCGTCTTTGCGTTAAAAAAGGAACGTCCGCCATGCGCTCCGCCATCACCGTCTCCCTCGTCCCGCAAGCCGCGGGCGGGCCGTTTGTGTTTTGGAATGGGCTCGCCAATGCCTGCGAATCGGCCTCCGCCCTTGGTTTCGACGCCATCGAGATTTTTCCGCCCAATGCCGAAGCGCTCGACATGGCGGCGATCCGCGAACTGCTCGCGCAGCACCAGCTCGCCGTCGCCGCAGTCGGCACCGGCGGTGGCTGGGTGGTGCATAAATGGACGCTCACGCACGCGGACGCGGCGATCCGCGCGCAGGCCCGCGAGTTCATCCGCGCGATCATCGA
>JAYWEB010000228.1:0-4226 GCA_043779575.1 Chthoniobacter sp.
CGGTGAAAATCACGCCGCCGCCGGTGCCGTTGCGTCCCGTGGAACCGCAGGCCAGCATCGTTGTCCACGAAAGCGGCGTAGGAAAAGCGGACGAAGAACCTGCGCCGCCGAAGCAAACCGAGAGCATCTGGTCCCGCATGTTTGGTGGCGGCGGGAGCTACACCTACCTCACGCCTTCCGTGCGCCGCGCGATTGATCGCGCGTCCGTCACCAAGGGCCGCTGGCGCTACATCGTCGTCCACAACAGCGGCACGCGGCAGGGCAACGCCAAGGCTTTCGAATACTACCACCGCAACGTCCGCGGCATGCCCAATGGCATGGCCTACCACTTCGTCATCGGCAACGGCCACTCGTCCGGCGACGGCGAAATCGAAATCGGCAACCGCTGGCACCGGCAGATCCAAGGTGGCCACGTCCACAGCGACTACCTGAATAACATCGCCCTCGGCATCTGCCTCGTCGGCGATTTCAACCGCGACCAACCCACGCCGCGCCAGATCGAAGCCTGCGAGGAACTCATCCGCTACCTCCGCCAGCGCGTGGGCAAGATCGACAGCAAATGGGCGATCGTGAAACCGCACCGCGAGATCAACCCCCCGCGCTGGCCCACCGACTGCCCCGGCGACAAATTCCCCTACCGCTGGATCCACGGCCGCTTCGACCAGCCGGGAACGTGAATGAATTTAGCAATGAGGATTGAGCATTGAGCATTGAGCATTTTGGCCTCAGCGAAAGTGAACCCGTCCCAAATGCTAAATCCTAAATGTTAAATTCTAAATGCACATCGGCCTGACCGGCGCGACCGGCTTCATCGGTGGAAAGATCATCGACCTCGCGCTGCGGCGCGGGCACGAGATCGTGGCCTTCACGCGCGATCCGCGAAGGACGATTCCGGGGTGTGAAATGCGGGAGTTTTCGCTCGCACGTCCGCCGGACATCGCCGGCTGCGAGGCGCTCATCCACCTCGCCGGCGAGCCCGCAGTGGGCATCTGGACCGGGGCAAAAAAACGGCGCATCGTGGACAGCCGCGTGCTCGGCACGCGGCGCGTCGTCGAGGCGATCCACGCCGCGCGCGAAAAGCCCGAAGTCCTGCTGAGCGGCTCCGCCATTGGTTTCTACGGCGACCGCGGCGACACGGAACTCACCGAAACCTCGCCCGCCGGCGCCGGCTTTCTCGCCGCCACCACGCAGGCCTGGGAAGCCGAGGCGCAGCGGGCCGGGGGAGTCCGGCTCGTCACGCTGCGCACCTCCATCGTCCTCGGCAAAGAGGGCGGCGCGCTCCGGCTGATGGCCCCGATTTTCCGCCTCGGCCTCGGCGGCGCGCTCGGCGACGGCCGTCAGTGGATGTCGTGGATTCATCTCCACGACCTCGCCCAGCTCGCGCTCTTTGCCATCGAGAACCTCGACATCCGCGGCCCGCTCAACGGCGCCGCCCCGTGGCCCGCGCGCAACGCCGACTTCACCCGCACGCTCGCCGCCACCCTCCGCCGCCCCGCCTGCTTCCGCGTCCCCGCCTTCGCGCTGCGCGCCACGCTCGGCGGCTTCGCCCACGAACTCCTCGACAGCAAACGCGTCCTCCCCGCCGCCGCCCTCGACCACGGCTTCGGCTTCACGTTTCCCGAACTCGCGCCCGCACTGAAGAACCTGCTCTGCTGACCGCCCTGACCGTAGCGCAAGCCTCTGGCTTGCCGTATCGCAATGCTTCCAGCCTGCCCCCCGCGCCGATGCGAGGCGCGCACCGATTCCGCGGAGACCCACGAGCAAGCGGGACGCATGCGCTACGGCAGGCGGAGACGCCTGCGCTACGGGGGCTGCGTCCTCCGCCAAATTTGACACCGCCAACCCTGCTCCCTAGCCTGCGCCCATGAGCATCGCCCAACGCCACGCCTATCTTACGCCCGAGGATTTTCTGCGCGGCGAGGACGGCGCTGAGCAAAAGCACGAGTATCTCAACGGCGTGGTCTATGCCATGTCCGGTGGGACGAATCGCCATGCGCGCATCGGCACGAACCTCGCAATCTCGTTCGGAAGCCGCCTCCGCGGTAAACGCTGCCAGCCCTTCAATTCCGACGCCCTCATCCGCGTTCAGCAAGGCCGCGACCTCCGCTTCTACTACCCTGACCTTTCGGTGATCTGCGAACAGAACTCCCCCGACGCCCATTTCCAAGACAAGCCCGTCGTCATCTTCGAGGTGCTCTCCGCATCCACCGCCCGCCTCGACCGCGGCGAAAAGCGCGAGGCTTATCTTACCATCCCGTCGCTCCGCGTGCTCGCCCTCGTCGATACGGAAACGATGGCCGTCACGCTCTGGCGGCGCTCGGGTGAAAGCTGGACGCAGGAGTATGTGACTGCGCCCGATCAGGTGCTGGCTTTCCCCGAGATCGAGTGTGAACTCCCCCTCGCCGAAATTTACGAAGGCTCCGGGCTGGCGGGCTCGTAGTCCGCCTTCGGTCGGCGTCCGCGCCGGAATTCTCATCCGGCACCCGAACGAGTACGCCCACCCCGCCATCGTCGAATTCATCCGCGCCGGCGGCCTCGATACCTCCAGCGCTGGGAAACGGAAAAGCGCCGCAAGACCATGAGCGCGCCAGTCACCATCGAAGCCCCGCTCGGCGGCGGCATGACGCGGGACAATCCCGATCTCGATCTCGGCGACATCATCTATTTCCTCGATCGGGCGCTCCTCGATTTTCTGAAAAAATAGAAACCCGCGACCGTTGCCGAGCGCACGTTTTATTGGGGGTCTAACAACTCAAATTGCGCGTCATCCTGAGCGAAACGGAGGCGGAAAGGCGGGCGCTGCGCAGTCGAAGGAACCCGTGAAATTGCCAGCGACGTCGCCCGTCACTGCACGGGATCCTTCGACTGCGTTCGCCCACACGGAACTCCGCTCAGAATGACACGCGAAAGGGAGTTTTAGACGCCCTCCGGGTTTCTCAGTCCAGCTTCCACCGCAGAAAGCTCACGCCGCGGAACAGCCAGCGCGAAACCTCGTTGACCGCCTGATACGGGTGCGTGGTGAACCAGCGGCGCCACGAGGCCAGCGGACGGCGGGAGCTGCCTTGGATGGAGGACTTGAAGCCGCTGTCGGTCTGCGAAATCGGGAAGGGCTGCACGCTGGCGGCGCGCAGGCCGAAGAACCATTCGCGGTCAAAGGCGTGGTCCCAAGGCAGCCACATCGGCAGCAGATGCGCGACAAACGCCTGCGCCGCCGCGCGGTCCACCACGTAGGCGCCTGCGCCTTTCAGTCGGCCAAAATTCACGCACAGCGCGTAGCCGCCGCCGAGCGGCAGCACCGGCACCGCGTGGCCCGCGCTCAGGCCGGTCAGGCGCAGGATATTCCATGAGCTGCGCTGGCGCAGCGCCGCCGCCAGCACCGTCGGAAAATCCGGTCCGAGCACGAGATCGTCCTCGCAGATCAGCCCGTGCTCGTCCGGCGTTTCGAGAAAGGTGCGGCACGCCGCGACGTGGCTGAGGTAGCAGCCGATTTCCCGCACGTTCGTGGGCCGTCCGTGGAACCAGCGATACCGGCCCTCCGCGTATTCCGGGATCGGCAACTCCAGCTTCGCGCCCTCCACGCCCGGCACGCGCGTCACGGGAAAGCCGATCTTTGCGAACGCCCCGGAAAGCGCCGCCCAGCGGTCTTTCGCAGCTTCGAGGTTCAGGATGTAGGCGCGCATCGGCTCGTGGAAAAGGCGCGGACTTTCGCCGCGCCGGGGCCGCGAGTCACGGCGGAAAGCGGGCGGTGGGCTTGTATAAAAACGGCGTCATTCTGAGCGGAGTTTCGGAGGCTTTGCGACCGAAACGGAGCGAAGAATCGCTGACTGTACGCGGGCGGAGGCGGTGCGGAGCATGGCGCACGATTTCACCCACCGCCTCCGCCCACGAATAGTTAGAGGTCCTTCGACTGCGTTCCCGCCCGCCTTCGCCCGCCGGGAACTCCGCTCAGGATGACGGCGCGCTTTTTGACCGCCCCACCACCGGGCAAACGCCAGCGTTGCGCGCGCCCCGCGCGCTCGCTAGCGTGCGCGCCCTTTTCCCGCTTATGAATCCCGAGTTTCGTCACGTCCATTTCATCGGCATCTGCGGCACGGCAATGGGTGCCGTCGCCGCCGCGATGCGCGCTCAGGGCTTCGCCGTCACCGGCTCGGACGCCGCCGTGTATCCGCCGATGTCCACGTTTCTCGAAAGCAAAGGCATCAAACTCAGCGAGGGCTACAAGCCGG
>JAYWEB010000229.1:0-4220 GCA_043779575.1 Chthoniobacter sp.
GTCGCTCCGCGCGCCATGCCAACCCCACGCGCGAAGCGCCATCCTAAAGATGGGCCTGCGGCGTTGTGGGCATGGCGCGGCGGAGCGACGCCATCCACCGCCCTCCGCGAACTCGCCGCCGACATGGCCCGCACCCTCGCCAGCCACGGCGTGGGTGCCCGGACCGTGCAGGTCAAAGTGCGTTACACCGATTTCACCACTCTCACCCGCCAGCTCCGCCTGGAAGACCCGCTCACCGGCAGCGACGAAATCTACCGCCTCGCCTGCCTCCTCCTCGCCCGCGACCGGCTGGTGAAAAGTCCGCTGCGCCTGATCGGCATCGGCGCCTCCACGCTCGTCCCACCCCGCCGCCATCAGCTCCTGCTCCCGCTCTGATCGCGCCGAAAAAGAAGCGCGACCATTGCTGATCGCGCTGCGGAAACTGAGGAACGAAACGTAAGGTTGTGTGTAGTTAGTTTGTCTTCCTAGCTCGCGGCTTTCTGTTTAGCAGCACCCATGCCAGCCCCCCGCCGGAGCTGAAGAATTTTCCCGGTTAAACGCGCGCCGCGTCCTCCGCAGAGCCCACCCCGGTGGAAGCCCCGCCCAGCGCTGATTCCAAGTCGCTTTCAAGATGAATGGCATCCTCGACCCATCCGTGACCGCGGAGCGGTCGATGAAGGTAGCCGTGGACTTCAGTCCACGGATTGGGGAAGGAACGGCTTTTCGTCGCGGAGCGACGGCTGAAACATTCCAAGAGGTCCTTGCCGTCGTTTCAGGCGTCGCTCCGCGACGCGCACTGCGTGGCTCCACCACCGTGGACTAAAGTCCACGGCTACCGTCGGTGACCGCTCCGCGGTCGGTCTTATCTTGAAAGCCAATTAGAATTAGCAGCCTGTTAGCTCACTGCACCGGAATCAACTAATCCTCAATCCGGAATAGGAACCACGGATTACCAAGCACTTGGCGCGACTGTCATGCTCACCTTTTGGGTGAAAGCTCCCAGCGTTGGCCAACACCCCCAAAATCTCTGAATCCGTGTAATCCGTGTCATCTGTGGAATCCGTGGTTCCTCCCATCGCCCTTTTTAATCGCACCCGCGACCAGCGGGGGAGGGTCTGGGGAAAACGGCTTGACGCACCCATCCCGCTGCGAGACTGCTCGCGCCACGCTTTTAACCAAGGCCATGAACCCTATGAGAATCCCGATGTTACCCCGAACCGCCGCGCTCCTCGTGGCGGCGATGAGCCTGCTGGCGCCGACCGCACGGACAGCGGAACTGGCGCTGCCGAAGGATGCCCGCGTGGTGCTTCTGGGCAATGGACTGGGTTCGCGGATGCTGCGCTTTGGGCATTTCGAGACGGAGCTGCATCGGCGCTATCCGGAGCATCATCTGGTGATCCGCAATGTGTGCGATGAGGGCGATACGCCGGCCTTTCGCCCGAACGCGGGGCGGAAGAGCCCGTGGGCGTTTCCGGGGGGAGAGAAGTTTCGGAAGCTGGTGGAGACGAATGATAACTGGGGTGGCAATTCCGGGGACGGGCACTTCCCGGAGCCGGACGCGTGGCTGAAGCAATTAAAGCCGGACATCATCGTGGCGTTCTTCGGTTACAACGAGTCCTTCGATGGCCCGGCGGGGCTGCCAAATTTCAAGGCGGAGCTGGAGGCGTTTGTGACCCACACGCTGCAGCAGAAATACAATGAGCAGGCCGCGCCCAAGCTGGCGCTGGTGTCGCCGATCGCGTTTCAGGATTTGTCGGCGCTGTATGGGACGCCCAAAGGCACGACGCAGAATGCGAATCTGGCGCTGTATGCCAAGGCCATGGAGGATGTGGCGGCGGCGCATCAGTTGCCTTTTGTGAATCTGATTGCGCCGACCAGCGCGTGGTTTGCCCAAGGCAGCAAACCGCTGACCCGCGACGGCGCGTTGCTGACGGATGAAGGCTACGCCAAGCTGGCCCCGGTGCTGATTGATCAACTCTTCGGTGCCCGCAAGCCGGTGTCGAAGGCCAGTCTGGCGGAGCTGAAAAAGGCCGTGGATGACTTTGCCTGGATGTGGCTGAGCTACTACAAGATCCCGAATGGCGTCCACGTCTATGGCCGCCGGCACGAACCCTTTGGGCCGCAAAACTATCCGGCGGAACTCCGCAAGCTGGAGCAGATGGTGAACGTGCGCGAGCAGGCCATCTGGGCGGTGGCGGCGGGCCAGAAGTTCGATGTGGCGGCGGCGGATGCCAAGACGGAGGTGCTGCCGGTGATCGGGAAGGTGGATGCGAATATCAGATACCTGTCTGGCGAGGAGTCGTTGAAAACGTTGACGGTTCCTCCGGGTTATAAAATCGAGTTATTCGCCGACGAAAGTAAGTTCCCTGATTTGGCGAATCCGGTGCAGTTGTCTTTCGATAGCAAGGGGCGTCTCTGGGTGGCGACGATGCCCGTTTATCCGCACTACCGGCCGGGTGATCCGCTGCCGAATGACAAGCTGATCATCCTCGAAGACACGGACGGAGACGGTCGCGCGGACAAGCAGACGACGTTTGCCGACAAACTGCATCTGCCCATGGGCTTCGAGTTATCCCACGATGGGGTTTACGTGGCGCAGGGGACTTCGCTGCTCTTTTTGCAGGACACCAATGGGGACGACAAAGCGGATGTGCGGGAGATCGTGATGAGTGGGTTCGACGACCACGACACGCACCACGCCATCTCGGCTTTCTGTGCCGATCCTTCCGGCGCGATCCTGATGGCCGAGGGCACGTTTCTCCGCAGCCACATCGAGACGGCCTACGGGCCGATCCGCAGCTCCAACGGCGGCTTTTTCCGCTACAACCCGGAGCGGCGGCATCTGGAAAGAACGGTGCGCCTTTCCATTCCGAATCCCTGGGGCATCGCCTTCGATCAATGGGGGGAGGATTTCTTTTCCGATACCTCGGACCCACCGGTGCGCTGGATGCTGCAAGGCTCGGTGCAAGTGCCGCTGGGTAGCTTTAACCCGACACCGCCGAACCTGCTGTCGGTCCAGGTGCGACCCACCGCTGGGTTGGAGTTTGTCTCCAGCCGTCATTTCCCGGATGAGGTGCAAGGCGACCTCCTGATCAATAATACGATCGGTTTCCAGGGGACCAAGCAACACACGATGACGGATGAAGGCACGGGTTACGTGAGTAAGTTCCGGCAGGATTTGGTGAAGGGATCGGATCTTAATTTTCGCCCGGTGGATATGGAGTTCGCGCCGGATGGGTCGTTGTATCTGGTGGATTGGCATAATGCCCGGATCGGCCACATGCAGCACAGCGCCCGTGATCCGAATCGCGATCACACCCATGGCCGCATCTACCGCATCACCTATCCGGCCCGGCCGCTGGTGAAGCCCGCCAAGGTAGCCGGCGCATCCATCGACGAGCTGCTGAAAAATCTCGAACTCCCCGAATACCGCACCCGCTACCGCACCCGCCGCGAGCTGCGCGGAAGGAAGGATGCCGAGGTGCTGGCCGGGGTGGCTAAGTGGGTGCAGGGCTTGAACCAGGCCGACGCGAACTATGAGCACAACCTCGTGGAGGCGATGTGGGTAACGTGGGGAATCAATCAAGTGAGCGAACCCATCGTGCGCACGCTCCTGCAAGCGAAGGATCCCCGGGCGCGCGCCGCCGCCGTGCGGGCGCTGCGCTACAACGGGCATCAGATTGCCAAGCAAACCGAACTGCTGAAGACCGCCGCCGCCGATGAAAATGGCCGGGTGCGACTGGAGGCGATTGTGGCTGCGTCGTGGCTGGAAAACTCCGCAGGACGCAGCGTGCTGGAAGCGGCCGCGGCCTATAAGGCACCGAGTGGCGAAGCCATGGACAAATGGATCGCCCCCGTTTTCAAAACCGCGTCGGCCTTTCTGGATGGTCAGCAGATCCAAGCCGAGCCGCCACCGGTCTTTGAAACAGCGCTGACTGGAGCCGCCAAGGAGCAATTCCTGCGCGGCGCGGAATTGTTTCTCCGCGATGGGCATTGCGCGACCTGCCATCAGAAAGACGGCCAGGGCCTGCCCGAAGCGCAATTTCCGCCACTGGCCGGCAGCGAGTGGGTGCAAGGTAGCGAAGACCGCCTCATCCGCCTCGCCTTACACGGCCTGATCGGCCCGATCGAAGTCAAAGGCGTGAAGTATCCCGGAGCCGTCCCGATGACTCCCTTCAAGTTTCTGAGCGATACGGAACTGGCCGATGTCCTGACCTTCGTGCGCAACACCTTTGGCAACA
>JAYWEB010000230.1:0-4209 GCA_043779575.1 Chthoniobacter sp.
CCCGTTTTCGCCGTGGCTCCGGAGCCGGAGCACGATCAGAAAAAGCGCGCGCCGCTGGCCGTCGAACACGCGCCGTTTTTGCACGCGCTGGGCGTGACTGCGGCGACAGGCGAGGCGCGGCCGGGCATGGCGGACAAGCTGCGGCAGATCCAGCGCTTCGTGGAAATCCTCGGGCATCTGGTGGACGACTCGCCGCTGCGCGAACGGCGTGAATTGCGCGTGCTCGATATGGGCGCGGGCAAGGGCTACCTGACTTTCGCGACGGCCGCTTTTTTCCGCGACCGCGGCGTGGATGCGGAGGTGATCGGCGTGGAAGCGCGGCCCGAACTCGTGGAGCTGACCAACCGCGTGGCGCGCGAGACCGGCTTCGCGCGGCTGCGGTTCGAGCGCGGCGCGATCGGCGACTGCGCGGCGGAGGGCGCGGTGGATTTGCTCATCGCCCTGCACGCCTGCGACACGGCCACGGACGACGCGCTGCACCACGGCATCCGCGCCGGGGCGTCGCTCATCCTCGCCGCGCCCTGCTGCCACCAGGAAATCCGCGCGCAGCTCACCGCGCCGCCGGTGCTGCGCGAGGTGCTGCGCCACGGCATCCTCGCCGAGCGCGAGGCGGAGATCGTGACCGACGGCATCCGCGCGCTGCTGCTGGAAATCCACGGCTACAAGGCCAGCGTCTTCGAGTTCATCGCGCCCGAGCACACCGGCAAAAACCTGATGATCGCCGCGCACCGCCGCACACAACCGCCCGACCCCGCCCCGCTGCGCGAGCGCCTGCACGCGCTGCTCGCCTTTTACGGCATCCGCGAGCAGCGTCTCGCCCGACTCCTCGCCGAATGATCAAATACTGGACCTGCCCCGAACTCACCGCGCTGCGCCGGATGCGCGAGCGCTTTCTCGCTGGCACCGCCGGCGCGCAGGACTACTGGCGCCGGGCCGACGACATCGCGCTTTACGACCGCACCTTTGCCGAGCGCATCGGCTGGAAATGGGACGCCGTGCTCGCCGAACTCACCGCCCGCGCGTGGCAGCCGCAAAGCCGGCACGCCCTCGACTGGGGCTGCGGCAGCGGCGTGGCCGGTCGCCGCGTGCTCGCGCAGTGGCCGCATCTGGAGTCGCTCGCGCTGCACGATCGTTCGCCGCTCGCGGTGCGCTTCGCGGCGGAAAAAGCGCGCGCGGATTTTCCAAATATAACGCTCGTCCCGGCAGGCTCCACGCTGCCGCCGGACACGCTGCTCGTCCTCAGCCACGTCATCAGCGAACTGCCGGCGCGCGACCTCGCGCAACTGCTCGACCTGGCGCGGCAGGCGCGGGAAATCGTGTGGGTGGAAGCCGGCACGCACGCGGACAGCCGGCGGTTGATCGCGGTGCGCGAGGCACTGCTCGGGGAGTTCGCGGCGGTCGCGCCCTGCACGCACCAGCGCGCGTGCGGGCTGCTCGCGGCGAAGAACGCCCCGCACTGGTGCCACCATTTCGCCGCGCCGCCGTCGCAGATTTTCCAGGACGCGCGCTGGATGGATTTCGGACGCGAGCTGGGCATCGACCTGCGCAGCCTGCCATACAGCTTCCTCGTGCTGGAGCGCCCGCGCGCCACGCTGCCGACGCCCGCGGGTTTCTCCCACGTCATCGGCGAACCGCGCGAAGGCAAGGGCCACCTCAAAGTCCTGAGCTGCCACGCGGACGGCGTGGCCGAGCTGGTCCTGCAAAAGCGCGACGCGCCCGCGCTCTACCGCGCGTTGCGCAAAGCCGACGCCGCGCCCGTGCAGCGGTGGCAGATCGTGGACGGGAAGATCGTCGGAAGCGCGGAGCATCCGAACTCCGATACGGAGTCGTAAAAATGTGCTGCATGCCGCGCGCCGACGAATTTCAGCAAGTCACCGACGGTCTCTTTTTCTGGCAGGCCCATGACCCGGCGGTGAAGGCCGATCTCTCGTGCTGCGCCCGCCGCACCGCGCGCGGGTTGGTTTTCATCGACCCCATCCCGCTGGCCGGGGCCGCGCTCGCGGAGTTGTGCGCGCGGGAAAATCCGGCGGCGATCATCCTGACCAATGGCAACCACGCGCGGGCCGCCGCGGACTACCGGCAGCGCCTTTCCATCCCGCTCCTCGCGCACCGGAAAGCCGTCGCGGAGCTGGGCCTCACGGTCGATCAGGAAATCGCCGACGGCGAAACGGTGCTCGGCACCTTCACCGCGATCACGCTCCCCGGCGCGGCTGCCGGCGAGACTGCGCTGCACGCGGGCGGCGTGCTGCATGTCGGCGACGCGCTCATTCATCTCCCGTCCACGGGCTTCATTCCGCTGCCGAAAAAATACTGCGCCGACCCGCGCGAGCTTCGCCTCTCACTGGGAAAATTGTTGCGGTTTCCGTTTGAAGTTCTGACATTCGCGCACGGTCTGCCGCTCGTCACCCACGCCCGCCAGCGGCTCGCCGATCTCCTCGCATGAAAGCTCGCATTTTTACTTTCCTGACCCTCACCGCCGTCGTCACCGCCGCGCTCCACGCGCAGGAAAAGCCGGGCGCAAAACCGGCCGTGGGCGGTCCGCGGATGCAAGTCCCGCCGGCTGCCGGCGAGTCGGCGGCCCCGACAGCCGGGCCGATCAGCGACCCCGCACAAATGGTGGCGGCGTTCTTTGCGCTGCTCCAGAAAAGCTCGGTGGACGCCGCCTACGCGAGCCTCACACGCGGTTCGCGCATCGCGGAAAAGCCGGAGGAGTTGAAGCTGCTCAAGGCCAAGACCAGTGAGGCGATCGAAGCGTTTGGCGCGATCATGGGTTTCGACGCGGTGGATTCCAAAGTGGTCGGGGCGCGCCTCGTGCGCACCACTTACGTCTCGCATGGCCGCGTCTTCCCGCTGCGCTGGCGTTTCTATTTCTACAATCCCGACGGCCAGTGGCGGCTCATCGACCTGCGCGTGGACGACAAACTGACCGGGATTTTCGACGAGCCCGAGGAGCGCAAGGAACCGGACGGCAAGCCGTGATCGCGCGGCTGCTGCGCTTCATCCGCTTCTCGCACACGATCTTCGCGCTGCCCTTTGCGCTGGGCTCCATGCTGGTCGCGGCGGAGGGCTGGCCGGATGGGAAAACGGTCGCGCTCATCGTGCTGGCGATGATCTTCGCGCGCACGGCGGCGATGCTTTTCAACCGGCTCGCCGACTGGCAGCTCGACCAGCGCAACCCGCGCACCGCCGAGCGCCACACGCTCGTTTCGCGGGGAGTCGCGATTGGATTGCTCGTGGCGAGTGCGGCCGCGTTCATCGAGACCACCGTGTGGATCAACACGCTCTGCTTCTGGCTGTCGCCGCTCGCGCTGGTCATCGTCTTTTTCTATTCGCTCACGAAGCGCTTCACCTCGTTCAGCCATCTCTTCCTCGGCCTCGCGCTGTCCGTTTCGCCGGTCGGCGCGTGGCTCGCCGTGCGCGGGCACTTTGATTTCGCGCCGCTCGTCCTCGCGCTGGCCGTGCTGCTCTGGGTCGCGGGTTTCGACATCATCTACGCCACGCAGGATCACGACTTCGACCGGGCCGCCGGGCTGCGTTCGCTGGTCGTCCGGCTCGGCGTGGCGCGCAGCCTCCGGTGGGCGCAGGCGCTGCACTGGATCATGCTCGCCGTCCTCGTCGCGTTTGGCTGGACCGCGCAGCTCGGCGTCCCGTTTTACGCCAGCCTCGTCCTCGTCGCCGGCGCGCTGATCTACGAGCACCGCAGTGCCGCCCAACTCGATGTCGCTGCGATCAACCGCGCCTTCTTCGCCAGCAACGCCTTCGTCGGCGCGGTCTTTGTGCTCGGCATTTTCATCGATCAGGTATTGCTCCGGCGGGCCTGAGCAAAACGGAGAATGTCGAAATCTCCGTCGATTCCGGGGCTTGGCAACGAGGGTTGAAACCCGGCGGCTGGCCGGGGAGCTGGGCGAAAACCCCGATGCGCTGCTGGCGCTGGCCGGGAAGGTTTCGAGCGATCTGCTCGCAATCATCCGCGAACGTCCCACCGTGGTCGTGGAACTCCTGCGCGCGGTGCGCGGCCTGTCCGCCAAGCGCGTCGCCGCCATCTCCCGCCAAATCCGCGATGGCGACTGGTGAGCCCTGCGCACCGCGGCTCGGCGCGCCGCCGGATGGCACGACGCCTCGTTCCCGGCACTGACCATCGCCTTTCAGCGCACCCTGCGGATTCCCGACGACGGCCGGACTTACCCGCTGCCCGCCGGCCTCGGCGCG
>JAYWEB010000231.1:0-10456 GCA_043779575.1 Chthoniobacter sp.
GTGGTCGGGATCGGTGGTGTGGTTCAGTTTGCAGTCGGCCAGCGGCGGCTGGACCACGAGCAGGCCTTGCAGCTTGGCGGCTTCGGCTTTGTCGCGGCCCTCGTTGAAATAGCGGATCTCCGTGGCCTCGGCGCGGCGTCCGGGGTTCTTCGCGAGGACGGCGTCGAAGCCGTTGCTGGCCAGCGTCGGCAGGAGCGTTTTGGCGAGGTCGCGCTGGGCTTCGTCGGAGACGAAAAGATAGACGCGCGATTTGCGTTCGGCTTCCGGCAAGCCCTTGTCGATCTCCGCCTCGATCCTGCCCACGGTGCGACCGAGCACGGTGCGCATCTCGGTGAGTTCGGTTTCCACGCTTTCGCTGTTGTTGAGTTTGGCGGCCATGACTTTCGTGGCGGTGATCTCGCTGAGCAGCGGGGCCAGGTTGCCGATCTCGGCGCGGGCTTTGACGAGGCGGCGCTGCGCATCGGCGGCGCTGTCCTTGGCGGCCTTCTCCTGCGCGAGCGAAGTCTCCGCGCGCGTTTCCGCCTCGGTGCGCTGGGCATTGGCGTCGGCGACCTGGCGGTGCGCTGCGTCTTCGCGCTGCTGGGTCTGCGCCTCGCGCGCCTCCACCGCCCGCACGCGCGCCTGCCATTTGGTCACGTAGTAGAGCGAAAAAAGCAGCCACAGCACCCCGACGGCGGCCGGCACGAGGGCGATGAGGACCACGCGCTGGCGGAGTTTCATTTCCTTGAGGTTCGCTTTGAAAAGCGACTGCTCGAGATCGGCGTTGGGACTGTTCTGTGCGGCCATAAAGATTCGTGGTGGGTGCCTATCCGGCGATTTCGGCGAGCTTGCGCACGAGCGGCTCGCGCTGGCGGCCGGGCAGGGATTCATCGGCCAGCCCGCTGCGCGTGTAGCGCAGGCCGAGCAGCCCCTGCCCGAGCAAATCCACGCGCGCCCGGACGAGCAGCGCCTGGCAGGCGAGGAAGCCCGCGAAGCCCGCGACCAGCAGGAAATGCGTGAAGCCCAGAGCCAGCGCGGGCAGCGCGAGGAGGGCGAAAGCGGCCGCGCCAAGGAGCAGCCGGCGCGCGAGCAGGCGGAGCTGCTGGAGCGTGGCGTGGCGGGTCGCCATCGCGGTGTCGAGCGTCTGCAAAGCGGGCGTCTCCGGCTCGGGCAGGAGCGCCTGGACGGGCGTGGCGGCGCCGAGATGCAGCGCCACGGTGTGCGCGACTTTGGCCAGCTCGGCGTCCCGCTTTTCCAGCCCCAGCCCGTCGAGCGCAAAGGCCGTGTCGTGCGCGGCGTCGGTCCGCTGCAGGCCGGCAAATTCGTGCAGGCAGTGGCCGGCCAGCACCCAGCAAACCTTCAGCCCGTTCGCGCGCTCGTGGTCGAGCATCTCGGGAAATTTGGCCTGCGTGAGAAAGCCCGATTCCAGAAAAATCTCGCTCACGATCAGCAGCGCGATTTTGCGGCCCGCGAGCAGCTCGCCGAGGTCCGCTTTCCACGTCGCGCCCGCGTTCAGCTTCCGCTCGTCCCACACCACCACGGGCTCCGGCCCGGCGACCGGCTTCAGCGCCGCCTGCACGCGGTCGAGCCATTTCCGATCGGGAAAGCAGTAGGCGATGAAGATTCCTTGGCGGTGGGACATGGCGTGAGCGGAGCAAGGTGCCATTGATTCGCGGCGGACATCAACCCCGGGATTCATTTCGTGCGGCGGCGGCGCAGCAGCGGCCGCACGGCCAGCCACAGCACGGGCGGAATGACGACGCTCAGACCCAGCGCGAGGCCGGGATTTTCCTGCCCGGACGCGCCGATGGCCGCGAAGACGAAGCCCATCGGCACCGCTCCGCAGGCCAGCGCCGGGGCGAAAACGCGCAGCGGCATCCGCGTGAGCCCGGCCAGGCAGGAGACGACCTCCGGCAGCAGCGGCAGCCAGCGCGAGGCCGCGACCAGCCACGGCCCGCTGCGCTGAAAAAGCGTGGTGTGCTCCGCGAGTTCCTTTTCCCCCGCCAGCCACACCGCCACCCCGCGCCCGCACCCGCGGCACAGTCCGTAGCCCGCCATCCCGGCGGCAAAGGAACCCGCCGCGCTGAGCGCCCCGCCGACGAGCGGCCCATAGAGATAGCCCGCCGCGGACATCACCGCCGTGGCCGGGATCGGCAGGACCAAATCCGCCATCAGCAGCACGATGACCGCCAGCCCGCCCCACGCGCCCCAGCCGCGGATCCACGCCAGCGCCGCCTCGCCGGTGAACCACGCCGTGAATTGCCCGCCCCACAGCGCGAACGAAAGGCAGAACGCGACGCCCAGCACGATCGCGGTGACGAGCAGACGCATGCAGTCCTCGAATCCGAAACGCCGCGCCGCGCGCTTACGGCAGCGGCTCGCCGCGCGCGGCGTGGAGCAGCCGGTACCAGTCTTCGCGGGAAAGTTCGATCTGGTCCGCGGCGGCGGCGGCGCGGATGCGGTCCGGGTTCGTCGTCCCGATGATCGGGATGATCTTCGCCGGGTGCTTCAGCAGCCACGCCAGCGCCAGCGCCGCGCGGGTCACGTGGCGCTCCGCGGCCAGCGCGTCGAGCGCCGCGATCACGCCGTCGAGGCGGCCCGCTTTTTCCCCCGGTGGCGCCGCTTTGCCCCCGTCCGCCAGCCGCCCGCCCGCGAGCGGACTCCACGCGAGCGGCGTGAGATTCAGCGTCTGGCACTGGTCGAGCGTGGCGTCGGTGAAGGCGTCGAGTTTCACGAGGCTGATCTCCACCTGGTTTGCGACCAGCGGCTGCTCCAGTTTTTTCTGGAGCGAGCGCTGGATCATCCCGACCTGCGACGGCGAGAAATTGCTCACGCCAAACTCCCGCACCTTGCCGCTTTTGTGCAGGCTGGTGAAGGCGATCGCCACCTCGTCGGCGTCCATCAGCCAGTCCGGGCGGTGGAGCTGGAAAAGGTCGATCTCCTCGACGTGCAGGCGGCGCAGCGAATTTTCGCACGAGCGGATGATGTGCTCCGCGGAGAAGTCGTAGCGGTGCGGCGCGCCCGCCGGTTCGTCGGCCTGGCGGATGCCGCACTTCGTGGCCACGAGCAGTTTTTTGCGCAGCTTCGGGTTCTCGCGCAGCACCTCGCCAAAGGCGCTCTCGGCGCGCGTGTGGCAGTAAACGTCCGCGTGATCGAACAGCGTGAAACCGGCCTCGACCGCGGCGAGCACGGCGGCGCGGGCGGTTTCCAGATTCGTCCGGACGTCGCTGGCCGGAGCCAGCCGCCAGCAGCCATAGGCGAGCCGGCTGGAGGAGAGTTTGCTTTCACCGAGCGGGGTTTTTTGCATCGCGCGATGCGTAGCGGCGCCCGCGCGGACCGGCAAGCGCGGAGTCGGGGCGCGGGTGCCTGCTCCGGGGCCGCCGCACCTCCGATTTCACCGCTCCACTTCCGCCATCCCATGCCCTATCCCTTTCCCTCTCGCCGCCGAAAAACCATCCGCACCCAAAAATGAAACACCTCCTTTCCACCCTCATCCTCCTCGCCGTCCTCGCCTCCGCCCGCGCCGATTGGGCGGTGCAGGACGACGCCAGCACCGACCTGCCGGGGCGCAGGGTGGACATCACGCAGGACGGCGTGCTGCGGGCGCGGCTCATCTATGGCGAGGGCCAGATCAAGCCCTACCTCCGCGTGCAGGGCGAGGCGGGCGACGGCCTCAATGAGTGGTCCGAAAAACAGACCTACCCGCATCACCGCGGCATCTTCATCGGCTGGAATAAAATCGTCTCCGACCTCGGCGGCTTCGACCTTTGGCACATGAATAACGGCGGCAGGATGACGCTGGTGAAACTGGAAAAACTCGAGGCCGGCAAAGACTCCGCGAGCATCGTGGCGACGATCGAGTGGCGCGGCGGAAAACCGGACGCGGCGGGCGGCGACCTGCTGCTCACCGAGACGCGCACGCTCACCGTTTCGCGCCCCGCGGCGCAGACCACGCAGGTGGATGCCCAGTTCGTTTTGCAACCGGCGCGCGACCTCGCGCTCGGCGGCGATCTCCAGCACGCGGGCATCCACTTCCGGGCGTCGGCCAGCGTGGAGAAAAGCAAAGCCGACACCGCCTACGTGTGGGAGCCGGATCTCGCCGGGCCGGGCGGCAAAGTCGCGAGCACGGAGCTGAAATGGGTGCGCTGCACTTTCCCGATCGGCGAGCGCTGGTATCACGCCACCGAGCTGAACGCGCCGGCGAATCCCGTCGAGGAACTCTCCTGGCGCGACTACGGCCGCTTCGGTTTTTTCTTCACGAAGCCGCTGAAGAAAGATGAAGCGCTCACGATCCGATACCGCTTCGTGACCGAGCGGGCGGAGGGCCTCAGCGCGCCGCCGACGGACGAGCAGCGCGCGGCGTTTCGGAAAGCGGCGCAGGGGCAGTACGAGGCATTTGTAAAATGAAACGCCGCGGCGCGCGCGGTTAGCTTGAGCGGTCGGCGCAGCGCTTCAGCCAGCGGGCGAGGGTGTCCTGGCACTGGCCCCAGAGGGTGGCGGTGCGGGGGCTGCGGAACTTTACGAGGGTCATCTCGCCGGGGCTGAATGGCCCGGTGGCGAGGAGGCGCGCGGTGGCGGTGAAGTGCGGTTCGGCGAGTTCGTAGTCGGGGCCGCGGCGGGTGCCGGGCTCGGCGGCGGCGGATTCTTCGTTGCGGCGCAGGGCGAGCGGACCGCCGGCCAGGGCGGTCAGCGCGGGGTCGGGGAGTTCGCGGGTGGCGCGGGGTTCGAGGCGGACGAGCTGGGCGGCGAAGACTCCGCTGCGTCCGGCGATCTTCGCGCGCAGCGGGCCGCCGGCGACTTCGCGCCAGTGCGGTTCGTCGGCCTGGCTGATGGCGATCCGCACGTCGCTGCCCGCGCCGCGCCCGAGGCGCAGGGCTTCGCTGCCCGCTGGGAGAAAAGTGCCGGCCATCTGCGCGAGGTGGCGGTTGGTCACGCGGCCGTCCATCGGCGCGCGGATGCGCAGCGTGGCGAGGTAGCTGGCGCGCTCGGCCACGGTGGTGCGCAGCGCTTCGGCTTGCGCGTTCTCGGCTTGGAAACCGGAGACGTCGCCGGTGCTGAAAGCCCGGCGCGCGCGGAGTTCCTGCCGGGCGAGATCGATGCGGCTGCGGGCGAGCGCGGCGGCGGCTTCGTCGTTGGTCAGTTCGAACAGCACCTGGCCGCGCGTCACCATCTCGCCGTCGTGGACGAGCACCTGGCTGACGAAGCCGGGGCACTCGACGCGCAGCGCGTGGGTGTCCGCGAGTTCGACCACGCCGGGGCTGGTCACGGAGCGGTGAAAGGGCACGAAGAGCGCCGCCGCGGGGAGCGCGGCGAGGAGCGCGCCGCGCAGCGCGAGGCGCAGCCAGGCGGTCACGCCCGCCCCGGCGGAATCCGCGAGCGCCGCGCCGAAGCGCCAGAGCGGCACCGCCACCCACGCCACCGCGGCGACCACGGCCAACCCCAGCCCCCCGCCTTTGAGCAGGGTGCTCGCGCCGACGAGCAGCCCCGCGGCGACCACGACCTGCCAGCCGAGCGCGGCCACGCCGTAAAGTGCGACGATCCATTCCGCCCGCGTGCGCAGCGGCGCGGGGCGGAGCGGACGCGCGCCGGAGAGCAGCCAGCTCAACGCGCGCTGCGTCCAGTTTTTCCCGCGCGTGGCGAGGTTCGGGAGGTCGAGCAGTTCGCTGAGGACGAAGTAGCCGTCGAAGCGCATGAGCGGGTTCGCATTGAACAGCAGCGTGACGACGGTGCCGGTGACGACGGCATCGTGCGCCGCGGTGTGCAGCGCGCCGGGCGCGGTGCGCGCCCAGACGATGGCGGCGAGCGCGGCGAGGAAAAACTCCACGTAAAGTCCGGCGCTCGCGACCATGATGCGCCGCCACTTTGACGCCAGCCCGAGGCTCGCCGTGGCATCCACGTAGCCCATCGGGATGAAGAGCACGAAGATCATGCCGACTTCGCGCACCGCCGCGCCGAAGTGCTTGCAGAAAATGCCGTGGCCGCACTCGTGCGCGATTTTCAGGCCGGCCCAAACGAGGAACAGCCAGAGCCAGTGGTCGCGCGCGAGGAAGCCGCCGAAGTCGCGCCCGAAGCGCGGCCAATCCATGGCCACGTGCGCCGCGCCGGTGGCGACGACGAGCAGCCACAGCGCGAGGCCGAAGCCGCCGAGCGCCCAGCGAAACGCGGGCTCGACGGCGGTGAAAAAGCGGTCGGGCCGGGCGAGCGGGAGCTTGAGCACGAGCGGGTTCAGCCACGTCAGGGCGAAACGGAGGGCGTGCGCGGAATGTTCGCGTTCGCCGGTGGCGCGGGTGCTTTCGATGGCGAGGAGATGGTTGTCCTTGAGCCAGCGCACCATTTGCAGCGCCTCGGCCTCGGTGAAGGATTCGCCGCTGCCGTCGCGCGCCAGCCGGGCGAGGATCGCGGCCAAGGATTGCGCGCCGTCGAGCGCGCGAAAAAAGTGGTACTCGGGGAGGCCGACGCGGTGGAAGCGGGAGGCGAATGGGTCTTCGATGACGCAGACGCGGTGGCCGCCGCTTTCCTGAATGGAGAAGCGCAGGCCGGGCCGCAGCCGGGGGCGCAGCAGCTCCGCTTCGCGCACGGAATGGTTTTCGGCGGCGCGCATTTTTTACCAGAGCAGCGAGGTGACGATGAACTCCCCGAGCCGGTGCGTGAGAATCCAGATGAGCGGACGGCGGTCGCCGGCGATGACGGCGCGGCCGTGCATGCCGGGGCGGAGGTCGAGCGCGCGGTCGGCGTTGGCGATGCCGGCTTCGCAGACGAAGACGTTGCGCCCGTCGCGCTGTTCGCTTTGCGGATGCACCTTGCCGAGCGGGCTGCTCCAGCGTTCGCCGCTGAAGGCCGCGAGGCGAAAGCGCATCGGCAGCCCGGCGCGCACGCGGCTGATCTCGCGGTCGGGCACGTCGATTTCCACGATCATGCGGTCGAGCGGCGCGACCTCGAAAAGCACCTGGCCCTGCTGCACGGGCTGGCCTTCCGCGCGGCGCAGATCGCCGGAGACGACGACGCCGGCGAGCGGGGCCGTGATGACGAGCAGGGCGATTTTCCGCTGCACGAGGTCCAGCTCGCGGCCCACGCTTTCGGCCTCGAAATTCGCGACCTGCGCGGCGGAGAAATCGCCGCCCTCGCCGTCGTTCGCGAGCGCCTTGTCGCGCTGTTTGAGCGCTTTTTCGCGCGCGGCGATCAGCTCGGCCTCCTTGAGTTTCAGCTCGCGATTTTCCATCTCGGCGAGCGGCGCGCCGGCTTCGACGTGGTCGCCGGGCAGGACGAAACTTTTCCGCAACTGGCCCTGGAATGGCGCGGCGATGACGCGCTTCACGGTCGGCGCGAGGCGGCAGTCGGCCGCGATCGGGTAGTGAAACGGGAAGGCCAGCAGCGCGGCGAGCGCGACTCCGGCGAGGGCGGCGGCACGGCGGCGCGGCGCGCTCAGGCGAGTCCAGACGCGCTGCGCGGCGTGGATGGCGGGATGCGGTCGGGCGCGCTCGAGCAGGTCGCCGAACGCGGCGAGGAACGGCGCGGTGGCCTCCAGCAGCGTGGCGGCGCGCGGGTCGGGCGCGGCGTCCCACTCGAGCAGGATCGCGCCGCGCTGGCGGGTGAAGGGGACGGTGGTGAGGTGCGCGGCGGCGGTCTGCGCCTGGAGCATTTCGTGCGCGGCGGTTTCCTCGGTGCGCGCGGTGTCGGGGCGGAAATCGAGGCGCTGCCCCGCTTGCACGGCCTCGCTCATCGCGGCCTCGAAAGGCGCGTGGCTCGTGCTTTTGCCGTCGATCCGCGCGATGCCGGAGATGGCGCGCACGCGCAGACCGAACCGATCGCGCGTGGCGAGGAAGACGCGGCTGCAGCCGAGATAGTCGCGGAGGTCGTCCACGGCGATGCGGCAGGCTTTGGCAAAATCCAGCTCGCTGCCGGCGCGGCGCAAAATTTCGAGGATGCCCGAGGTGCGTTCGAGCGCCCAATGGGCCTCGTGCGTCGCGCGCCGCTGCTCGCGGCAGAGGACGTAGCCGGCCAGCGCCTGGAGCAGGACGAGGAACGCCTGCAAATCGCGCGGGCTGGGGACGGTGAGTTGCGCGACGAGCCAGAAAAGCGGGCGCGTTTCCCGCACCACCGGCACCGCGAGCGTGTAGCCATCGGCCCCGAGCGCCGGGGCCGGGAGCGCCACCGCGCGCTGGCCGGCGAGGGTCGGCCCGAGCTGCACGAGGCTGCCCGCCGCGATGCCGCGCGTGACCACCACGCAGCCGGGTTCCGCCGGGGCGCCGTCCGCCGGCAGCAGCGCCACCGCGCGGGCATTGAGCAGCGCGCGAAAAAATTCCAGCAGCGGGCGCAATTCCCCCACCGCGCCGCCCTTTTCCACCAACCCCGCAAGCTGCGCCGACAGCCGCTGCGCATCCGGCGGAACGGCGGTCTCCCCGCCAGGCAAAACCGCCGGCCGGACCTGGGCCGGCGAGGACGTGGGAGCGGACATGGTTCTGGGCATACCCCGCTCTATGAGCAGGAGCCCGGCCAAGGGCGGCGTTCCGGGGCCGTATCCGCTCCAAAAAAAGGTGATTTAGCGACCGCTGACCGCGGAGGTAGCGAAGTGCGCGGCTGGCGCTTTGTGGATGCGGTAGCGGCTGCGCTAGGCGGGAGGTTGGGGGAAGCTCAGCTTCGCAGACGAGGGGGAATAAGGCGGTGCGACCTTGCTACTTGCGCTTGCCGAGGCTGGAGTATCGGAATGAATGACCATTTTCTTGACCGCAATGGTGTGAGGTTTGTAAAGAGCGCAGCCCATCCACTTTTTGCATGAAATCTTGCTTCGCCTTTATTCCTGTCTTCCTTTCAGCGCACCTAGCTCAAGCCACCATCCTTTACGACCAATCCACCGGAGCCACCAACAATGGGTGGTATTCGGATGCAACACTGCCAAATCCTCAGTCCCTAGGCGACGATTTTCTGGTGACTGCAACATGGGACGTGGAATCCATCCAATGGCTTGGTGTTTACGAGAATAGCACAGCCTTCGCGGATTCGTTTCTCGTCAATGTGTGGACGACGAATGGGGCGGGGCTGCCAGTCAGCCCGCTCGCGTTCAATCCGGGAACAGTGGCCCGCTTGGCGACTGGTCAGCAGACGTCATGGGGTTGGGATATCTACCAATACACTCTGCCGCTCAATGCTCCCTTGTCTTTGAATCCCGGAACATTTGTGCTCGAAATCCAGAACAACACCCCTGCTTCGCAGAGAAATTGGGCATGGCTGACATCTGCCGGGCCCAGATTTTACTACCATCGTGAGGGCACTTGGTATCAGGGAGACGCCGGAACGCTGAAGTTCAAGATTGAGGGGAGCGTCGTTCCAGAACCCTCCTCGGCCATGCTCTTGACCCTGGCCGTGCTGGGTCTTTTTTCCCGCTCAAGAAAGCATTGGGTTCAACTGAATTGAGCAAGGGTTGATGTTTTCGCGATGCACGAGGCAGGCGGATCCAAGGCTAAATTCCTGCTTCGGCCCAACCTCTACCTCCGGACGGCGCTCTACTTTCTCCCGATGAGCGGGGCCAGCTCCGGCGGCTGGCTGGTCGCGCCGACGGCACCGGTGCGGGCGGTGCCGCGGACGAAGCTGAGCGTGGCGGTGCGCTCTTCTACGCCGTCGGGGGAGCGGGCGATGATGGGGATGGCGAAGTCGCCGTCGGGCAGCGTGAAGTGGTAGCGGAAGGTGCCGTCGGGGCTGAGGCGGATTTCCCGGCCGTCGATCCAGACCGTGGCATCCGGGTCGGTGCCGCCGTAGAAGACGATCTCGGCGTTGACGTGGAGGAAGAAGCCACGCTCGCGCGGCGCGCTGAAAGGCTGCGCGCTCCAGCTCGCGCCGACGCCGCTGAAGAGGCTCATGGGGCCGGGCGCGAGCAGCTCGGTGAGGCGTCCGGCGAGGCCGCCCGCGGTTTCGGTGGGGAGTTTTTCGGCGAGCGCCTTGCGGAGCAACTGGTCGATTTCCGCCGAGCCGAGGCCGATGCGCGCGGTGAGTTCCTCGCCGAGCAGCGCGGCGAGGAGACGCTTCTGCTCGTCGGTCCACGTCGGCGCCGCGCCGGGGCGAAATTCGATCCGTCCTTCGCCGGCGATGCGCGCGAGGGCGGCGATCAGGCTTTCCCCGTCGGCCATTTGTCCGCGCACCATTTCCAGGAGGCGCTCGTAGCTGAGGTGCGCGGGGACGGTGGCAAAGTCGGCGCTTTCCTCCCGAGCCTCGCTGTCCGGCGGCGTGGTCGCGGTGCCGGAGCGGACGATGGAATGCCAGGCGCCGTCCTTTTCAAAAAAGCCGATGTCCGCCACGTAGGTCGTGCCGGGCCGCGCCACGGGCACGTACCAGTTGCGCGCCGTGGGTTGGATCTCGAAGACCGCCTCGTCCTCGCCCTCCGCGGTGCTGGTGCGGAGGAAAAACTGCGTCATCCCGCCGAGCATCGCGTGGCCCTGGTAGCGGCTCCAGTCGAAGTCCCAATAGCTGTAAAGCCAGCGCGGAT
>JAYWEB010000232.1:0-4197 GCA_043779575.1 Chthoniobacter sp.
AGGAATCGGGCGAGGGCGGTTTCGTCAAGCAACGTGCGGCCGTAAAAATGGTATGACTTCCCCGAACGGAGAAGCACGCCAGGAACACCCCAGCGAGCCACCAACTTGGTGAGTAACGCGGTCGCAGGACTGGAATAGGCCAAATGAAAATCCATCATCGGCAGGTGCTGAATCGCCCCATCCGCCAGCCGCACGGCGGAAGTCACGGCAAGCATTCTCCCCCCCTGCTGTGCCTCCGCACACATGGCATCGAGCCGGGTGACCTCAACTTCCCGAACAGAGAGCCAGGTGCGTCGTGAGCCGATGGTTTGGTGAAATGCGGCGGCCTCGAGTAGGCCATCGCCCCCTATGCACTCTCCGGTCGAGGCGGCCAAAAGCACTCCTTCCCAAAAAGGAAGACGAAGTGTTTTCCGCAGGTGCAGGCCGGTAGCTACGGCTGCGTTTTCTGCGGGCGTAAGCCGACCGCGACCCTCGATCAGAGGCGCAAAATCGAAGGTGACGAAAGATAGTGCGGCTCCTGCCGGGAGATCGCCGGCGAATTCTCCGAGCAGGTTCAGCGTAGTGCCTGTAAGGGGTTCGCTCATCCGAAGGTATCCACGGGATGAGTGGCTTTCTCGATGTCGCGGAAGACCTTGTGGTTGAAATCGGGAATCCGCGAAGCGGCATCGAATTTCCGACCCATCACCCGCACGTTGGCAAACGATGAGACCGTGCCAGGCAGCGGGGCTTCGTGTCCGCGCACGACGACGCATTGCAGTTGATCGTCCCCGCGGTTGCGCAAAAAGGTCGCGCGCGTGGAGCCTTGAATGAGGACAAATCGCCCCTGGCCCACGTCCTCGACGACGGGCGGAGTTATCAGGCTGTAAATTCCGCCCGGAAGCTCGACCGCCATCGGTTCAAACAGATCGAACCCTTGTTTTTCAAACTCCGGGATCCAATGCTGGAATTGGCGGTATTTATACTCATGCACATAGGTGGCGAGGGCATTGAGTTGCTGCATGCCAACCCACTCTATGGTGAGCTTCACCTTGTCGCCCGCATACTGGGTGACGTTGCGCAGCCGTGGGAGCAATTTGTCTGCGGAGATTTTCACCATGGCTAGCGGGGCTGCGGCCTCGGCTACGAACTCCTCGGAAACTTGGCGGTAAAAAGCTTCGATGGCCGGAGCATGGTAGGTGCCCTCGTAAATCACGGCGACGATACCATTCCGATTCGACTCCAGGCTGGAGATGTAGGCGCTGCCCCCCTCCGGTTGGTGACCATTGATGATAAAGCCGCGGAAAGGCAAGGCGGGCCGCTCAATGATTTGGATGCCCAGCTTTTTGACCAACTCTACTTGATAGCGCAAGTGGCCGTGGCGTTCGGCTTGCGGTTTCTGAATGACCACCCGGATCTTCGCCCCACGCCGCCGCCAAAGGTATAAGGTCGGGAAGAGATTATAGACGAAGCTGGCGTCCGGACTGGCGATAAGTACGTCTTGCACCGGGTCGTTGAGATGACCGGTAATCCGATTGTAGAGATCCTCCTGATCAAAACATACCGAGGTGGGCACGGGCGGCTTTCGGACGTGGAGCAGCTCGGTCTGGAAAAAATGATTCGCGGCGTCCGCGCCGGCATTGATCAGGGTATTGACGGTGGCGGGCGTGACCTTGTCAAAGTCGGTGGCCTTGACGTTGCCGGTGGGGATGGAAATGACATGCACGTCCGGCTGCAGATCGAGCTGCAGGCTCTGCGCCCCCTCAATCATCGTATCGACCACCGAGGCGAGGTAGTTTTTCGTGTTCCAGGCCTTGGCCGCGTCGTTGCCTTTGAGCACGAAGGCGAGGATGCGGCTGGTGAGTTGCCGCTCGCCGGCGGTGTGGGAAAAGACGAAGGAGGGAAGATTGCTCAAGGTTCCACCGTCCACATACCGCCTCTCGACGGGCTGGAAGAAAACGGGGATCGAGCAGGAGGCGCGGACCGCCCGGGCGACCGAGTCATTGGGGGTGGACCTATTATTCCAGATCTTTGCCTGAGAGGTGACGATGTCCGTCGCCACCACGGAGGTAGGAAAAGGCAACTGCGAAAAGGTGATAGGGCCTTTCTGGCTGTTGCTCAGGATAGTTCGCAGGCATTGCTCCACCCATTCCTCAACTCCGGAGGATGAGTGAAAGCCCTGGTTGAAGAGCAGGTCGCGAAACGAGCGATAGCGCCCGGGCCACACCATCCGGAGCAGCCATCCCGGCTCCTCAGCCATTTCGGGTTCTCGAAGCAGTTTGATGAAATCAAGCTCGCGCACGAAGTCATTGATCTGCGTTGCCGTAGCGCCCGCGCCGGCGAGCGCGGCGACGATCGCGCCGGCGGAAGTCCCCGCAAACTCGGTGAACTGGACGCCCCATTGAATCGCCTTGTCATAAGCTCCCACGAGTGCCGCCGCTCGGCAGCCGCCACCTTGAAAAACCCCAAGGCAGGAATGAAAAAATCGCGTCTTTTGTGGTTGTGACATGACGATAGGGAAATTTCGCCGCCCGGCTAGGGCACGCTCGGATAGTGATTAGTGATCGGCAAATCGCAAGCCATTCCTCGCTCGCTCAATGCCCGAAGGCACGAGAGAACAGGAGCTTCACCCTGGGGGCGAACTGGTGGATGACAAATGGGCCGGAGTCGGACACGTCGGAACAGAATTTGGCTGGCATGCTCAGTCCGCAGTCCGGATCGCCTGAATCTTCACATGCAGGTGCTTGTGGTCGTTGACGAGGTGGGGGCCGAGGAAGCGGAAGAGTTTGGTGGAGCCGTAGTGGCTGCCGCAGGCGGTGCGTCGAGTTCGAACTGGACTTGGCCGGTGAGGCGCAGGGTGTCAGCGGTGGTGGCAAGGAGGACGGGAAACTTCGGCGAGCGGTTGATGCCACGGAGGGTGCAGGTGCCGATCCGCTCCGCGGTGTCGGCGACGAACTTCCTGCGGCGTGTGTGATGATAGCGCACGCGTCCCGCATTCGACGCACCACGGAAGTTCGCGAAGTCGGGACGACTTCGCCAGCACGCGGGACGCGCGCGCTCCCCGGCACTCACCGCCTCGCTGCGCGCGTCCCGGACGGCGCGCTTTTTTACGGCGTCCACGCCACCTGCAGGCGGAGGAAGTGCGGCGCGGTGGTGCCGCCGGGGAGGTTGGGCATGGAGCGGGCCGGCAGCGACCTCAGCGGGCGTCTTCAATCAGCTTCGCAAACTGCGGAAAAAAGTAACGGGCGTCGTTCGGGCCGGGCGCGGCCTCGGGATGATACTGCACGCTGAAGATCGGCAGCGACTTGTGCCGCAGCCCCTCGACGGTGTGGTCGTTGAGGTTGATGTGCGAAACCTCCACGTCGCTGGGCAGCGAATCCGCATCCACGGCGAAGCCGTGATTCTGCGAAGTGATTGTCACCTTGCCGGTTGCGAGGTCTTGCACCGGCTGGTTCCCGCCGCGGTGGCCAAACTTGAGCTTGAACGTCTTTCCCCCGACCGCGTAGCCGAGCATCTGATGCCCGAGGCAAATGCCGAAGATCGGCGTGCGGCCCATCAGCCCGCGGATGCTTTCGTGGACGTAGCTCAGCGCCGCCGGATCGCCGGGGCCGTTGGAAAGAAACACGCCGTCCGGTTTCAGCGCCAGCACGTCGGCTGCGCTGGTCGTCGCCGGCACCACGCGGACTTGGAAACCCGCCTGCCGCAGCCGCCGCAGGATGTTCCGCTTCATCCCGAAATCATAGGCCACGATGCGATGCTGCACCGGCGGCAGCTTCTCGAAAACCTCGCCGTTTTCCGTGGTCTGCGTGTTCGCGCCATCGCCTTTCACGATCGTCCACGCGCGGCTCTGCACGCCCTCCGGGTCCCAGTCGTAAGCCGCGCCGGGCGTGACCTCTTTCACAAAATCCGCGCCCGCCATCGGCGGCGCCTGCCGCGCCCGCTCCACCGCCTGCTCCGGCGTGATGTCCTCCGTGGTCAGGCAGCCGCGCATCGCCCCGCGCGACCGCAGATGCTTGGTCAGCGCCCGCGTGTCGATGCCCTGGATGCCGGGGATTCCCCACGTTTTCAAATACGCGTCGAGCGTCCCGCGCGACCGCCAGTTGCTCGCCACCGGGCTCAGCTCCTCGATGACGAAGCCGCGCACATGCACCGCCGCGCTCTCGTCGTCGAGCGGGTTCACGCCGTAGTTGCCGATCTGCGGCGCGGTCATCGCCACGATCT
>JAYWEB010000233.1:0-10440 GCA_043779575.1 Chthoniobacter sp.
ACCCTGACCCCATGCGCCTCCGCCGCCTTTTCACGCTCCTCGTCCTCGCCGCTGCGACCCTCATTTTTTCCGGCTGCGTGACGACCGATCCGCTGGCCGTCTCGCGCCAGGCGATGGTCGCGTACATCAAGGCGGAGACGCCCGGCAACTACTTCGTCGGGCGGCGCTACTACAAAGTGGATTACAAATTCTGGGGCTGGGTGCGCCGCCCCGGCGAGCCGTGGAGCACCGCGAAAATGGTCATGCTGAATGAAAATCAGAAGTTGGCGCCCGACCGCGAACTCGGGAAAATCGGCAGCGACAACAACTACGAATACAAGCTCTTCGGCGACTTCAGCGGGCAGACGGTGTATGAGCCGGCGAGCAACGGTTTCTATCCCGAATTCGTGCTCAAGGGCACCGAGCTGATTTCCCTCGCGCCGGGCAATATCTACAAAGGCGTGGGGGCGACCGACCCGAAGCGGCGGGTGATTATCCACCCGTATTGAGCTGCGGAGGGTGGGGAAAAGTCGCCCGGCAGGGTGAGGCGGCGATCACCCGCCCTTCGCTTGCGACTGCTCGAAAAGAGCGCGCCAATAATCGAGCCGTTCCTTGATGCGCTTTTCCGCGCCTTGCTCGCCGGGTTCGTAGTAGCGGCGACCTTCGGGCAGGTAGGCTTGCGGCACGTAAGCGCCTTCGCCGTCGTGGCTGTATTGGTAGCCGGTGTGGCCGAGCGCCTTTTTCGCGCGGAAGCTGCCGGTGCTGCGGAGATGCCGCGGGACGGCCAGGGTCACGCCGCCTTTCACATCGGCCTGCGCGGCGTGCAGCGCGACGTAGGCGCGGTTGGATTTCGGCGCGGTGGCGAGATAGACGGTGCAGTGCGCGAGGGGAATCTGCGCCTCCGGCAGGCCGATGAATTCCACCGCCTGCTGCGCCGCCACGGCCAGCACCAGCCCGTGCGGATCGGCCAGCCCGATGTCTTCGCTCGCGAGGATGACCAGCCGCCGCGCGATGAAGCGCACCTCCTCGCCGGCGTAGAGCATTTTTGCCAGCCAGTAGAGCGCGGCGTCGGGGTCCGAGCCGCGCACGCTTTTGATGAAAGCGGAGATCGTGTCGTAGTGCTGATCGCCGTCGGCGTCATAGACCACGGCTTTTTTCTGGATGCTTTCCTCGGCGGTCGCGCGGTCGATGCGAATCACGCCGTCCGCGCCGGGCGTCGTGGTGACGACGGCGATTTCGAGCGCGTTCAGACATTTGCGGGCGTCGCCATCGGCGGAGGTGGCGAGGTGCGCCAGCGCGTCGTCCGTCATCGCGATTTTCATTTTGCCAAAGCCGCGCGCCTCATCCGCGACGGCGCGTTTTTGCAGCGCGACGAGGCTTTCCACGCGCAGCGGTTCGAGCTGGAAAACCTGCGAGCGCGAGACGAGCGGGGAGTTGATGTAGAAATACGGATTGTGCGTCGTCGCGCCGATGAGCCGCACCGTGCCGCGCTCGACATCGGGCAGCAGCACGTCCTGCTGCGCTTTGTTCCAGCGGTGGATTTCGTCGATGAAAAGGATCGTCTTCCCGCCCTTGTTCGCCAGCCGGTTTGCCGCGCTGGCGATGACGCGGCGCAGGTCGGCGACGTTGCTTTCCACCCCGCTCAACCGCTCGAAGCGCGACTGCGTGGCGCTGGCGATGATCTCGGCGAGCGTGGTCTTTCCCGTCCCCGGCGGGCCGAAGAGGATGATCGACGCAATGCGATCCGCCTCGATCGCGCGGCGCAGCAATTTCCCCGGCGCGAGGATGTGCTCCTGCCCGGCGTATTCATCCAGCGAAACCGGGCGCATGCGCTGCGCGAGCGGGGCGCTGGCCGCGGGCGGGGCGGATTCGGCGGACGGTGCGGAGAAAAGATCGGACACGCGGCGAGGCTACGCGGGGCTGCGGAAAAGACGAGGCCGGATGGGATCCGGCTCCGCATTTGACGGGGTTTGGCTGGCCGCTCATGTTCCCCGCCGCCCATGCTCCGTCGCCTTGCCAAAACCGCCTTGGAAATTTACGCGACCCGTTTGCCCTATCACCGCGGCAAATGGCGCGTGATCGAGGGAGGATTGAGCGCTTTCGGAATTGATGCGGCCGATCGCGGTCAGGAATTCGAGGTGGAGCGGCAGGGTCTGCGCTGGCGGCTCGGACCGGAGTGCGCGATGCAGCGCCGGCTTTACTATCACGCGGCGCTCGATCCGTACGACGAGCGGGAGTTTCTGCCGCTGGTCCAGCCGGGCTCGGTGTTCTTCGATATCGGCAGCTACTACGGCTATTACGGCTTGCGGGCGGCGCAGCGCGGGGCGCGGGCGTTCGCCTTTGAGCCAGCCAGCGCGAACTACCAGCGCCTCGCGCAAAACGTCGCGCTCAATCCGGCGTTGTCGTGCGAGGCGGTACGGCTGGCGCTTTCGGACAGCGTGGGCACGGTGGCGATGAGCGTGGCGCAGGACGGCAACCGCGGGACCGGTCGAATCGGCGTGGCGAGTGACGGCGGCGTGGCCACGGAAAATGTCGCGACCATGACGCTCGACGGCTTTGTCCGCAAACGCGGGATCGAGCGCGTGGACGCGCTGAAGCTCGATGTCGAGGGAGCCGAGTGCAAAGTGCTGACCGGCGGAGCGGAGACGCTGACCCGCTGCCGCCCGGCGATGCTGATGGAATACAATCCGCCCTGCCTGGAGCGGTTCGGGGTGAGCGGGGAGGCGCTGCTGAAAATGGTGCGGGAGATGGGCTATGAAATCTGGCGGGCGAAAGCCGCCGGGCGCGTCAAATTTCAAGGCCTCGAACGCGGCGAGGAATACTGCAACCTCGTCTGCCGCGCGCAGTAAGGACCGAGAAACCATGGCATCTTTTCAACCGGCCCGCTGGTGGCCTGCTGTCGCCGTGGTTTTTCTGGCGGCGATGCGGTGGGGGCAAATTTGGTTTTTCCGCGAATCGGATCGGCAGTTCAAAGTGCGGGGGACGTTCCAAATGCTCGGCGTCGCGGTGGCGCTCCTGCTGGTCTGGCTGCTCGCCTTTTCGCGTCTCCGCAGCCGGACCCGGCTGCTGGTGCTGGCCGCGCTGCTCGCGGGCGCTGGCGCGGGCGCTCTGCTGGTGCGGGTGCGTGGGGTTACGGGTGACCTCATCCCCATTCTGGAATGGCGGTGGCAATCTCCGGCCGTCGCGCCGGCCCGGCCCTCCTCGCCGGTGGAAGATCCCGGCCAACCCGCCCGCTCGGTTGCGGGCTTTGCGCAGCTTCTCGGGCCGCAGCGGAATGGCATCCTCGCCGAACCGGCTCTCGCGCCGGTCTGGGACCGGCAGCCGCCGCAATTGCTGTGGCGTCAGGCGATCGGTGCGGGGTGGGCTGGGTTTGCGGTGCAAGGGCGGTGCGCGGTGACCTTGGAGCAGGCGGCGGAACGCGAGGAAATCGTCTGCTACGACCTGCTCACCGGCGCGCGGCGCTGGGCGCACGGCTATGCGGCCCGCTTCGAGGAATCGTCCGCCGGCCTCGGCCCGCGCACCGTCCCCACGATTAGCGGCGGGCAGGTCTATGCCACGGGTGCGACGGGCATTTTGACCTGCCTCGACCTCGCCTCCGGGCGGGAAATCTGGCACCGCGATCTTCTGGCGGAGCACGGCGCGCAGGTTCCGAATTGGGGCTTCAGCGGCTCGCCGTTGGTGGCCGACGGCAAAGTGGTGGTCACGCCGGGCGGCCCCGCCGGGCACTCGGTGGCGGCCTACGAAGCATCGACGGGGAAGCTGCTCTGGCACGCGGGCGACGACCGCGCGGGCTACAGTTCGCCCGTTCTCGAAACGCTCGGCGGACAACCCCAGATCCTCGTTTTCAGCGGGAGCATGGTGGCTGGCTACGATTGGCCAACGGGGCGGCAGTTGTGGCAGCGCGCCATTCCCACGGCGGCGCATGTGGCCAATCCGGTGCCCGTTTCGCCGACCCGGTTTCTCGTTTCGTGCGGATACGGGATCGGCACCTACCTGCTGAATGTGGAGCGGACGGACCCGCCGCCGTGGACGGTGACGCAGGTTTGGAAAACCCCGCGCTTGAAATCGAAATTCGCGAATTTTTTTCGGATTGAGGACTCCATTTACGGGCTGGATGACGGGCGTTTGGTCTGCCTCGAGCTGGCGACCGGGGAGCTGCGCTGGCGCGGCGAGCGTTATGGGCACGGCCAGCTTTTGCTCGTGGCCGGGCGGTTGCTCGTCCTCGCGGAAAACGGCGAAGTCATTCTCCTCGAGATCACGCCGCAGGAGGCGCGGGAGATTTCCCGTTTTGCCGCGCTGACGGGCAAGACCTGGAACCCTCCGGCGCTCGCCGGCGAGTATCTGGTGGTGCGGAACGACCGCGAGGCCGCCTGCTACCGGCTGCCGCTTTTGTCCCCGCCTGCGCGATGAGACGCTCTTTCCTCGCCGCGCGGATGGCCGCTCTGATCGTGATCTGCGGCACGCTGAACGTGCTGGGAAAAGCGCCCGAACGCAGCGTCATCGAAAAATTTCGCGACCGGACGATTTACCTGCACGGTCGTTTCGCGGCGGTCAAACTGCCGATCACGAAGGGGGTCAAGGTCTGGAATCCGGCCGCGATCGCGTGCAGCCCGGAGGGGATCGTCTTCGTCGCGAATTTCACCGGAGAAATTTACACGCTGCACGACTCCGACGGGGATGGTTTGGAAGACACCGCGACGCTCTATGCGGATGTGCGCAAGGATGGGTTGCGCTACCCGACGAGCCTCGCTTTCCGCGGTCGGGAACTCTTTGTCGCCACGACTCAGGAGATCCGCGTTTACACCGACACGGATGGCGATGGCGTCGCCGATCAAAGCCGCGCCTTCTTCCGGGATTTCCCGTTTACGCTGCATCGGTTCGACTGGACGTTCGGGCTGTGTTTCGACCGGGACGGATGGCTCTTTTTGAACCTTTCCACCGATAGCTACAACCCGACGCCGGCGGCGGACCCGAAGGGGTGGCGCGGATCGATCCTGCGGATTTCGCCCGACGGCCAGAAGGTCGAGCGCTTCGCCACGGGACTGCGCTTTTCGTACGGCATGGCGTGCAACCCGGAAGGCGATCTCTTTTTCACCGACAACCATGGCGGCGACAACCCCACCGAGGAACTCAACCTGGCCGTCCGCGACCGCTTCTATGGTCAGAATCCATCGAAGTTCCCGGACCATCCGCCCGCGCAGCCGCCTTTGATGAGCGTGCAATACGGAGTCGCTCCCGCGGGGCTGGCTTTCAATGCGCCGGCCAATGAATTCGGCGCGACCGGGGGCGATCTTTTCATGGCTTGCTGGGGGCCGGACTGGCTCTTCAACCGGGGTTCCATTGTGCGCGTGCGTTTGTTCCGGCAGCCCGATGGGAAATATCGCGCGCAAGAGTTTCCCTTTGCGCACGAAGTGCCGAAGGTGACCGCGCTGGCCTTTGCGGCGAATGGCGATCTTTACGCGACGCTCTTTGGCCGGGAAACGGCGGGACATCTGCCATCGCAGAGTGCCGATGGGGCGATCTATCGGTTCATTCCCGCGGCGTGGGTGGAGCCTGGGACCGCGGTCCAATCCCAGTTTCCCTTTGTGAAAGGAGATGTCGGCGCGGGCAGGAAGCTCTTTGAGGGGCGGGGTTGCGCTGCCTGTCACTCACTGGATGGGCGCGAAGAAATGCTGGGGCCGGATCTCGGCGGACTGGGGGAGATTTATTCGGCGACCGAGGTGCTGAACCTCATTCGCAAGCCATCCGAGAGCATCAAATCGGGACACGAAACGCAGGAGGTGAAGACCACGGACGGCGAGGTTTTTCTGGGGCGGATGCAGGGTTCAAACGCGGCGGAGATTATTCTGGTGACCGTCGGCAACCGGCAAGTCCGCGTGCCTCGGAGTAAGATCGCCTCGGAGCAAACGCTGCCCACTTCACTCATGCCGGAAGGGCTGCTGGATGGCCTGGGCGAGCAGCAGACCAATGACCTGCTGGCCTACCTCGGGGTGCGCGATCGGGAGCCCGCATGGCTCCTGGGCCAATGGCAGAAAGTGGAGCGCGTGCTGCGTTCGTTTGCCCCGCAGATCAGCCTGAAGGCGAAGCTGATCGCGATTGCGGCGGGCCTAGTGGCGCTCGCGGCGGCGATCCGGGTTTGGCGAAAGCGGAAAGCGGCGCGGTGACGTTATCCCCGCGTTGTGGCGGGGCCACCCAGACCCACGCTGGCGCGCGATTGAAAGAACCGGTCGCGGAGCCGCAAAAACGGATATTCGACGAGCTGCGACATCAAGATTCCAAACAGAATGGCGCCGCTCCAATAGGTGCCTGCATAGATGTACCAGTTCCAATGGGAGCCGAGAATTCTCGTCAGGACCGACGCTCCATCATGCGCGATGAGGGTGTGCCAAAGGTAGATCGAGTAGGAATGAGCGCCGATGAAAGACAAGGCCCTGGTGAGCCAGTGGTCTGGGACTTCGCGCGCCAGGCTCCCGGCGAGGATCAGTCCGCTCCCGATGTAGAAGAGCGAAAAGCCGAACGTGTAAATAAACGGAGTCGAACTGTGCGGGAAGATGAAGGCGGGAGTGAGGAGCGCTGCCCCGAGAAAGAGCATGGGAGTCCGGTGGCGCTGCACGAAGCGCTCGAACGGTGCCGGATGACAGTGCAAGAAGTAGGAAAGAACGACCCCGAAAAATAGTGAGTCGATTCGCAGGTGCGTGGGAAAGTGATGGGTCAGATGGGTAAAGACCGGATGCCAATGGGCATGGGCAATCCGCAGCGCGAGACAGACCGGAGCGAGGATCGCAAAGATCACGCAGATCGGGCGGAAGGGGTCGCGCGAAGAGGAGTTCAAGCGGCTGAGGAGGATCAGGCAGAGCGGGAGCAGCAGATAGAAGTGCTCCTCCACCGCGAGCGACCAGGTGTGCGTCCACAGCCCGGTCGAGTAGTTCTGCACGAAGAGCAATTCGGCCATGAGGCTCGGGAGCGGGATCTCCGCATGGTGGAAGAGACGCAGCAGGACCGTGGCTGCGATGAAGACCCAGAACGCCGGATAGATCTTCAGCCCGCGACGGACAAAAAAGCGGCGGAATGAAATGGTCCCATGCTGCTGATGCTCGCGGAAGAGCAGCCCGGAAACCAGAAAGCCACTGAGCACAAAAAACAAATCCACGCCCACCCAGCCACCCGTGGTGAGCAACGCCACCAGCGTTTTGAAAAATCCAGCAGTCTCCGGCGGGCAGGGCGCGGTGTGCATCCCGATGACGAGCAGCACGGCTCCGGCCCGCAGGATGTCAATCGCTTTGGACCTCCCGCTCATGGGCATCGTGCGCAACGGGATGAAGGCCGGTCTCCCGCGACGGCCAGGGCGGATCCGGAGGTGGCTGGGGCGGGCATGGAGTCCGATGATTGCGTCGCCTGATTTCGCACGCAAGACTACTTCTGGAGGCGAGCGGCGGTGCATTTCCAAGGTCGCGCCGTTTGGGCGGGGTGCGGCGCGGAAATCCGCTGTTGCAATCCCTTATCGGTTCTTTAGATCGTAGCCGAAATGCCGCAGGAAATCAGCCGACAACCTTCCGGTGGAACGAACACAGCGGCGCTGTTGGCGGACTCGAACGAGGGTTGGTATCGCGGAAAAATGTATGGCGAGGGCGTCACGCATGTTGGGCGGAAAGAGCGGTTGGCGGCTTCGCTTTTGCCGCCTGGGAAAAAGCTGCGGACGCTCGACGTCGGTTGCGGAGTCGGACGCTTTTTGCAGCACCTGACGGAATTGGGGCACGAGGCCACGGGTGTGGAAATCAGTGAGGCGAGTTGCCGGGAGGCGACCGCCCGGGGACATCGGGTGATGCAGGGATCCGCCGAGGATCTGCGGGCGCACGGCTTGGGGGACGGGACGTTCGACGCGATCTCCTACCTGGATGTGCTGGAGCACCTGTTCAACCCGGCAGCCACGCTCGCCCACGCCGCGCCGTTCCTCAGTCCCGGCGGGGTCTTCATCGTTTGTGTGCCCAATATCGGCAGTCTCCTCGGTCGCCTGACGTTGCTGTCCGGACGTTTCCCGCTGGATGACCACGGGCTCTTTGATCACGGGCACTTGCGCTGGTTCACGAGGGGAAATCTCGCGAAGCATTTCACCGCGGCGGCCCTGCTGGACGAAGCCTCGCTGCTTTGTATTCCACTGGAGCCGTGCCAGCGGTGGGGCCTGTGGCGCGTGGGAAAGCTGCAGGAAGGCATCCTGGGATTTCTCGCCCGCGTTTGGCCCAGCCTTTGGGCACATGAATTCATCTTCCGGCTGACTCCCCTGCCTGCGGGCGGCAAACCCAGCGCGCCGACCGTATGAGCGAGGCAGCCACCCCGCTGGTCAGCGTCGTCGTGCCGATCTTTAACGGGGAGCGGTTTCTGGAAAAGGCTGTGCGGTCATGCGTGGACCAGACCTACCCGAGGATCGAAGTGATCCTCGTGGATGACGGCAGCAGCGATGGTTCGCGGGCGCTGGCGGACCGTCTGGCGGCGGAATATCCGGCGGTGCGGTGCCAGCATCATGCAAAAAACCAAGGCGTGTCGGTGGGCTGGAACACGGGCTTTGCCGCGGCAAAAGGAACGCTGCTCCTGCGGCTGGCGCAGGATGATTACTTCGAGCCGGAGGCCTTGGAGAAGCTCGTTGCTTTGGCGCGGAAGACGCCGGAGGCGGGAGCGTTTTACGCAGACTGCTGGGTGGTCCGGACGGATGGGGAACGGGAGATCGAGTACACGCCGTCGCCGCAGAATCTTTTTCGCTCCAGCAACCGCATCGGTCTGTGCGTGATGCTGACCGCGGAAGCGTGGAGCCGGGGTGTGCGCTACGATCCCGAGTTCCGCGCGGCGGAGGATCTGGATTTTTTTACGAGGCTGCGGGAGAGCGGCGTGCAGTTTGCCAAATACGAGGGTGAGCCGCTGCTGAACATTCTGCTCCATGCGGATTCGGGGACCATTCGCATGTCGGTGCGGCAGGAGCTGGAGACGGCGAAAATCATTCTGCGATCTGGCTTGATGGATGGCGCGACCAAGCGGCGGTTCGTGGCGCAAAACTACGCGAACGCCGTTTACATCCTGCGGAAACAGAACAAGCCCGACGAGGCCAGGGAGGTGTGCCGGGAGGGGATGAGGCATGTGCCTTTTTCCTCGAAACTCTGGCTCGCGCTGCTCTCGGCGGTGCTGACGCGGTCGGAATAGGGCGCGAGCCGCGCTCACTTCCAGCCGGGGCGGTCGCGCTGGATGAGGAAATGCCAAAGGCCGCGGAGAGCCATGATGTTCAGAAAGACGAAGCCGGCCGGGAGGGAGAGAACGCGCCAGCGGCGCGAGCGTGCCGCCAGGCCGAGAGCGGCGGCGGCGTAAAACAACACCTGTCCCGCGAGGGTCGCCCGGTAAAAGGGATGGGCGGCGAGGGCCACGCTGGCGGTGAAGGCGGCGAGCAGAAAAAGGGGCGCGGCGAGGCGCAGATATTTGTGGGAAAGCAATTGCCACCAGAGCCGGTGCCGCCAAGGGAGGAGCCACGCGGGATGGCGGAAGAGCATTTGGAAATTGCCGGCGAGGGTGCGCTGCTTGCGGCGTTGTTCGCTGGCGGGTTCGAGCGTTTGGGGATCGAAGGCGATGGCGTCGGGATCGTGGATGACGCGCGCGCCACCGGCGGCGATGTGCATCGGGATGACGACGTCGTCGAGCAGGGTGTCGGTGGGGATGGGGGTGAAAAGTGCGCGGCGGATGGCGTAGATCGCGCCGGTGCAGCCGATGCAGGAATCGAAGCGCGACTCGGCGGCGCGGAGGTTTTTTTCCATGCGCCAGTAGGCATCCACGCCGGCCCCGGCGGCGCTGCTGGCGGCCTCGATCTCAAGTGAGCCGCTGACCGCGCCGATGCGGGGATCGGCGAAGTGCGCGGCGAGCCGGGCGATGGCGTGGGGCGCGAAACGCTGGCGGGCGTCGGTGAAGACGACGATCTCGCTGGTCACGAGGGCGAGGGCGGCGTTGAGGCCGGCGGCTTTGCCGGCGCGGGTCGGTGGCGCGAGGACGCTGACCCGCGTGGGCTCGAATGTTTGGGCGCGAGCGACGGTGGCATCGGTCGAGCCGTCCGAGACGAGGAGGACGCGGAGTTTTTCCGGCGGGTAGTCGGCGGCCAGCAGGTTTTCGAGGCGCGCGGTGATCCGGGTTTCCTCGTTGTGCGCCACGACGACGACGCACACCTCCGGCGGCTCGCCCGGCAACTCGCGGCGCACGATTTTTCGCCCGCGCGCGAGCCACCCCATGAGTGCGGAATAACCGACAAACGTGTAGGCCAGCGCGCCGATGCTGAGCCAGAAGGCGAGGGTGGAGACGAGGTCGGCCACTTACATGGTTTGGATCAGGTGATCCCAGTAGCGGATGCCCGCGTAGCTCATGGCGAGCGTCACCGCCAGATCCAGCCAGCCGATGCGGTTCCAGGCAAAAGCGATGCCCGACACCGGTTGAGGT
>JAYWEB010000234.1:0-4182 GCA_043779575.1 Chthoniobacter sp.
TCTTAATCCCCTCCACCTAGCCATTGCGGCTTCCAGCCGCCGATTAAGATTACGATTAAGATTACGATTAAGACCCACCGCCTTTCCTTTATGTCCACCCTCACTGCCGAACTCCTCCCACGCACCACCGCCCACGGCATCCCGGTGCCCGACCTGCTCGACGCCGACCGCAAGGCTCTGACCAAGAAAGAAACCGCCGCCGACCACCCCACGTGGTGCCCCGGCTGCGGCGATTTCTCGGTCCTCGCGCTCTACTACAAGCTCATCGAGAAGCGCAAAGTCTGGCATGAGAAAATCTGCACCGTCGCCGGCATCGGCTGCTCCTCGCGCTTTCCGTATTTCGTCCAGGCGCACGGCGCGCACTTCATCCACGGGCGCGCGCTCCCCTTCGCCAGCGGCGTCTCGCTTTCCCGGCCGGACCTGCACGTCTTCGTCTTCGGCGGCGATGGCGATGCCTTCTCGATTGGCGGCAATCATTTCAGCCACACCGCCCGCAAGAACATCAAGCTCACCTATGTCGTCATGGACAACCAGGTCTATGGCCTCACGAAAAAGCAGACCTCGCCCACGTCGCCCGTCGGCTTCAAATCGAAGACCGACGTGTGGGGCTCCACCGACCGGCCGATCAACCCGATGAAGCAGGCCATCGCCGCCGGAGCCACCTTCGTCGCCCGCACGACCGCGACCAATATCCCGCACCTTCTCAAGACGATGGAAGCCGCGATGGACCACGATGGCTTCTCTTTCATCCAGTGCCTCAGCGAGTGCATCGAGTTTTACCCCGGCGCCTTCGATGCCGCGAACCCGCGCAAAGGCGGCACCTTCTTTGAGGTGCCCGCCGACCACGACGTGACCGACGAATACGCCGCCTACAAACTCGCCGATGCCGCAGGCTCCGGCGCGTTCGGCATTTTCTACCAAGTCCAGCGTCCGACAAAAAACGCCAACGAAACCAAAGTCATCGCCGACCACCGCGCCAAAGTGGGCGCCGCCGCCGACTGGCAGATTCTCACGAAGACGTTTGACCGGATGAAGTAGGGGCGCGCCCATCGCCATCCACCCGCGCTTCATCCGATGCCGACCCGTGGAAGCGGAACTTCCAAGACAAGGGCTGTGACCAAGCTGGAGCTAGGTCACGAGAGCGGAAGTCTCACGCATCACTTCTTCAGTCGAAAGAAAGCCTTGTTCGTCGGCGTAATGTCGAAGGTCTGCGTGTGAAAGTAATCCGCATCCACCGGCGCGACGCCCACCGGCTGCCAGCCATTTGGATTCGACAAGTCGGTCGTCGATTCCAGCGTCCAGTCCACCGCCGAGATTGGCCATGAGACCGTCAACTGCGGCCGGGCAATCTGGAGTTCCATCTTCGGTCTCGGCGGAATGTAGAACTGAATGTTGCGGATGCTCAATGTCCCAGACGGCGGGCCGCTTGACCCGAGAAAGGCAAAGGTGAATTCGACATTCTGCCCTCGCAGGTCGGATACTTGGAACATGGGCGACGCACTCCAGACGCCATCGCCGACGTAGCGCGCCTCAAGGGAAAAGTAACTGTCCGTGCCAATGCCCATCGTCATAAAGTCATCGGGAGCGGCATTAGTCACCTGATACTCAAACGTCAGGCCCACCGCCTCCAGCGGCACATGGGAGGCCAGCGTCATAAAGGCCGCATGGGCTGCATCCCCGGTCAATGAAGATGGTGCTGATGCTTTGCCGGACGCCGCCGATCCTTGGAGAGGCGATCCACCCGCTGAAAGAGTGTAGTGCGTGTCCCACCAGGATTGGGTTGTGCCTCCGCTGCCTTGAGCCTGCACCGGCAGGATCATCGAGGCCGTAGTGTCATCCGTGCCCGAGGTGAAAACGGCCTGACCCCGCGGCGCGAAGAAGCCTTCCACGGTATTGTCCAGCAGAACTCCCAAATGATTGACGACGGTTATCTCTGCGGACTGAATGGCGTTTCCCGTAGCGGTCAGCGTTCGGAAAGTCGTGTTCACGGAGGCCACGGTTGTATCGATGGCGAAGCCGCCAAACGCCGTGAGAGCTTCCCCGATTTTTTCCGTCGGATAAGCAAGGAGCCGCCCTTTGCTCAAAATCTCCGATGGCAACCAACTCGTCTGGACCAAAAGCCATTCAGAGCTGCTTTGAATCACGCTTTGGCGGTAGTAAGTCGGCGGCAGCGGTGCGCTCTCCATAGTACTCCGCTCAAATGAATAGCGGTGCCCCATGAGCAGGCTGGAATCTGGATGCGTGATTGTTTCCGTGTACCACTCATTGGCATAGCCGTGCTGACCGAGCACCACTGCCACATAGTTTTTTCGGAAAAGTATCACATTCGCCGCTTCCTCGTGGAGAAATCCGACTTCGCTGATGTAGTTGTCGATCCACCGGTAATGGTCGGGGATCACCTTGATGTAAAAATCCGCGATCTGCTGCACCTCGTCATTCACCGCATGTTCATCCCAGTGGCCTGCAACGGCATCCCACAAGACATGTAACCCTTTCAGGCCGGCGGCGATCTCTGCCTCATCCAGCAGCGTCATGTGGGTTTTGTTAAAGTCGAAACCCGGTGTGCGGGGTCGCGAATCGCCGATGGGTCGCCAATTCCCGTGGATGTAGTCTGCGGCCTTGCAGTTCACCCCGCAGCCAAAGCTGTGTCCGATAAAGTGGATAGGCTGGCTATAGCTTGTCCCGAGCAAATCCATGAGGGCCGCGCCGAGCGCAGTTCCTTGCGGAACAATGGATAGCGAGACAATCGCGGGATCGATGCTTGCGATCGCTTCTGTTCCCCAGTCCCACGCCAGGACATTCACGCTGCCGCCGGGGTAAGTTTGATCGCAAAGCGCTTGGGCCATATTTCTGATCCAACTCGGAGAATGAATCGGGTCATCCAGTTCTTCCTGCTGCTCGATCTCGACCCCATCTAGCCACCCATGTGTAATCACCACGGTCTTCTTGCCGGACGGAAACGGAAGGGGCACCGCCGCAAACTGGTGCGTAGTCGGGTTGAACCATTTCAACTGGGTGCTCACAGGCGGCGTCCTTTTTGCGGCCAACGAGCCGGCCAGCGGTTGCCCCGTCTGATTCACCAAGGGAGCATCGGGCTTCGCCGTCAGCGGGCCTCCATACACCGTGAGTTTCGCGCCGGTGCTCGCGGCCTGGCCGTAGGCATTGGTCACCACCACCGAGTAGGAGCCGGCTTGCGCCGACTGGACATTGTTCAGCGCAAGGGCCGCGCTGTTGGTGTTCGGCAGGTTCACGCCGTTCCGACGCCATTGATAACTTAACGGCGCTGCGCCTCCGGCCTGCACGCTGAGCGTCGCATTGGTGCCCACTTTCGCCCACTGGTTCTGCGGCTGCTGGGTAATGACCGGCGCAATCGAGTAGAAGTAGTAACTGACGCGCGGGCTGTATTGGAAGGCGAGGTTCTCGTCGCCGGGCCAGTCGAAGTATTGGTAGCTGACGACGGGGCTGGTGATGGTGGTCGGGGTGCCGGGTTCGGCGAGGGAATCGAGGTATTGGTAGCTGACCACTGGCGAGAAGGTGTCCGGGTCGGTGGCGCGGGCGGGACGGAGCGTGCCGGCCATGAGCAGGATGGCTTGCAGGAAAAGGAGAGCCGCGGATTTGGTGCGATTGGCCCGGCGAACTTGCAGCCGTGATCGCGGGGCGAAGCCGGGGGTTCCGGGTGGAGCACTCGACCCGAGTGCCGTTCGCGGCGACCCGCCGCGGACACCGTGAGAACTCGCGCTGTCCCGAAAGATTGCCAGTTCGGGAGCACCGCTGACGGCCTCATCCTCACAGAGGTTCCCGGCGAGTCGCCGGCAACGGCACTCGGGTCGAGTGCTCCACGTTTTCCCTCCGCGACCCCGGAAATCCGAAACTCCGCTTGATCGCCGCGCCGGGCTTCCTACCCTCCGCCGATGCACGAACCGCGCGCTCACGCCGAGCACTCCACTTCACTCGCTCCACTCGACACTTTCCCGCGCCGCCACCTCGGTTCGACGGCCGATGAAGTCGCGCAAATGCTCGAAACCGTCGGCGCGAAATCGCTTGATGCGCTGATTGATTCGACGGTCCCGGCGGCAATCCGGCTCGCGCAGCCGCTGCGGCTTCCAACGGGGCGCGGGGAAAATGAAACGCTGGTGGAATTGCGCGGCATCGCGGGGAAAAACGTGGTCGCGAAAAACTACA
>JAYWEB010000235.1:0-4178 GCA_043779575.1 Chthoniobacter sp.
TGGGCGCGCTTGCTGGTGCTGCGGAGGAGCTGGAGGTAGTCGATGAAGATGGCGGCGATGTCGTGCTGGCTCTTGAGCCGGCGGGCTTTGGCGCGGAGTTCGAGGATGGAGAGGCCGGGGGTGTCGTCGATGAAGAATTTGCTCTCGGCGAGCTTGGAGGCGGCGGCGGTGAGGGCGGGGAAGTCGCGCTCGCTGAGGAAGCCGTTGCGGACGTTGCCGAGGTTCACGCGGGCGCGGGAGCAGAGCATGCGCTGGACGAGCTGGGAGGTGCTCATTTCGAGGGAGAAGACGGCGACGGCTTTCTTTTCCTCGAGCGCCACATGCTCGGCCATGTTCATGGCGAGCGCGGTCTTGCCCATCGAGGGGCGCGCGGCGATGACGATCATCTCGGCGGCGTGCAGGCCGTCGGTCATTTTGTCGAACTCCGCCAAGCCGGTGGGCAGCCCGGTGATGGCGCCGCGCCTTTCATACAGCTCCTCGATGGCGTGGATGGCCTGCATGACCTGATCCTTCATGCTCGCGGTCTTGTCCTTGAACCGGTCCTGCGCGATGGCGAAGATTTTGCCCTCCACGTCGTCGAGCAGGTTGGGGACGTTGTCCTGCTCGTCGTAGCTGCGCGCGGCGTATTCGGTGCAGACCTTGATGATCTCACGGAGGGTGTGCTTTTCCTGCACGATCTCCAGGTAGTAGCCCACATTCGCCGCCGTCGGGAGAAAGGTGAAAAGCTCCGTCACGTAGGCCGCGCCGCCCACCTGGTCGAGCCGCTGCCGGTCGCGCAGCAGTTCCGTGAGGATGATGAAATCAATCGGCTTGGCCGCGTCCCAGAGTTCCAGCAGCACCTTGTAGAGTTCCCCGTGCGCGGGGATGTGGAAATGCTCGGGCGTGATCTGCTTTTCCGCGCAGAGACCGCCAACATCGCGCGGCAGCAGCAGAAACGAGCAGAGCACCCCTTTCTCCGCATCCGGCGACTGCGGCAATAACCGGTGAACATCCGGTCGATAATGGGCCGGTTGCCGCAGGTCGCTGCCGTCGCCCTTCCCACCTTTTCCGGCGGACTTCACAGTTTTGCTGGAAGCCTCCATCGCAGGTCAGCCCTCCCTAGCTGTGCTTGGCCTTGTGCTTGGCCTTGTAGGTCTTCTCGCCGGCTTCCTCCGCGGGAGCCGCGGCAGGCGTGTCCTGACCGATGGCCTTGACCGTGAGTTTCAGCTTCGCCGTCACTTCGTGGTGCAGCTTGATGCTGACCTCGTGCTCGCCGCCTTCCTTGATCGGACGCTCGAGGTGAATTTTGTGCCGGTCGATCTCGATCTTCCCGCCGAGTTCCGCCTTGAGCTTGTCCGCGATGTCCGCCGCCGTGATCGAGCCAAACGCCTTGCCAGTCGCGCCGGTTTCCAACTCCATGTTGATCTTGAGCTTGTTGATCTTCCGCGCCAGATCGTTGGCGTCATTCATCTCCTGCGCCTCGCGCTCGGCGCGCTTGCCCTTCAGGCCGTTGAGGCGCTTCAGCGTGGCGGGCGTGACCTCCAGCGCCTTCTGCTGCGGGAAAAGAAAGTTTCGCGCGTAGCCGCGCTTGACCTTCACGATATCGGCTTCGACGCCCAGGTTGGCGATTTTTTCGGTGAGGATGATTTCGGTCGTTGGCATGGTGAAAATGGTGGGTTGGTGAAAAGCGGGAGGCCGTAGTAAGCGCCCGGACTGGCCTTGTCAACGGCCCGCCGCGAAAAATTTCCGATGTCCTCCCACCGGGGTGCCAAAATTCATTTGGAATTATTTATTGCCATCTTGCGACGAAAGCGACTTGCTGCCGCCACAACTCAACCTCCCATCCTCCCACAGCATGAAAATTCGCTCCCTGCAGACGCTCCTTCGCTCCGCTTTCGCCGCCCTCGCCCTCGCGCTGACTCTCAGCGACCGGGCGGACGCCGCGATCAGCGGCATCAATACTCCCGGCACTTCCCTCGCCTCGATCAATTTCGACGACACCGCATCGCTGAGCCCGCCGCCCGGCACCACCAATATCACCCCGAACGTGAGTCCGTGGAACGGGGCGCTTTTTTCGCTGCCCTTCACCACCGACGGCACCACCTTCGACACCGCCCAGGGAGACATCGCCGCTTCCTTTCTCGGCAACTCTTACGCGATCACTTTCACCAACGTTTTCCTCCAGCAGGCTCTCTTCAACACCGGCTTTGCCAAGCTGGTCTTTCAATTCAATGTCGAGTTTCAACTCGACGGCGCCGGCCTGCCGCTTCAGGCCACGCTGTACCCGATTTTCAACGTCACTGGCACCGTCCAGATTGGCGGCTTCGCCTTCGTCAGCGGCTTCATCAATTACAACGGCCTCAACGCTGACGGCACCGCCAACCTCCTCGACACCGTCAACTACAACGCCAGCTACGTCACCCCCGGCGCCTTTTCGAGCCCCGCCGTCATCGGCGTGCCCGGCGGCGGCACCACGGCCGCGCTCGCCCCCAACAGCACCCTGACCCTCGACGGCGTCTTCACCTTCATCGTGGACCCGGCCAGCATCAGCGCCAATTCCGTGATGGTCCCCGAGCCCTCCTCGGCCCTGCTCGCACTACTCTCCCTGCCGCTCCTGCTGCGTCGGCGCAGGGCTTAAACCATCTCCATCACCGCAACCCACAACGCAAAAATAGCCACACCATGAAAACCCACATCGCTCCCTCCTCACTCGCCCTCCTCGCCGCCGCGCTCCTCGCCGGCACCGCCGCGCAGGCCGGCATCTCCGGCATTGTCACGAGCACCGGCGGGTCTGTTACCTTTGACGACACCAACTCCTTCATCGGCCTTTTCCCCGGCAATCTCATCGGCCCCGTCCTGTCCGGCCCTTGGAACGGTACAGCTTTCGGCCTGTCAACTGTGAACACTGCGCTGCCGACGGGAGATACCGCCCAAGGCGAGATTGACGGGTCTTACACCGCCATCAGCTACACCCTCAGTTTGACCAACGTCCTCCTGAAACAAGTCCCCGGCAACACCGGCTTCGCCACCCTGCACTTCTTTGCCATCATGATCGTGCAGCCCGATGCCTTCGGCTTCACCTCGCCCGCGCTCTACCCCTCCTTCAACATCAACGGCACCGTCCAGACCGGCGGCATCGCCAGCCTGGGCGGCAACATCGCCTACACCGCCGCGTCCGCCCCCGGCGTGAAGCTGGACACCGTGGACTATAACTACATCAACACCATCCCGGGAAGCTTCACCACGACAGTGTCTGGCGTCCCGGTCAGCGGCTCGGCCTTCACTATCGCATCCACCGACCAACTGGTGCTCACCGCCAACTTCTACTTCACCGTGGACCCCGCCACCATCCACGCCACCACCGTCCCCGAGCCTTCCTCCGCCTTGCTCACCCTGCTGGCCGCACCTTTGCTCCTGCGTCGGCGCAGGGCTTAAAAGGCCCGCTTTTAATAACGACAAACATCCACCCCGAATAACAGAACTATGAAAACCACCACCTATCGCCGCATCGTTACCTCCACGCTCGCCGCTGGGCTGCTCTCCGCGACCTGTGCCCAGGCTCAGACCTTGGCCATCAACCCCGCACTCAGTTCCGCCACGATCACCTTTAACGACACCAACTCGCTGGCCGGGGGCTTTCCTGGCGCTTTATACAACGTGCCCATGCCTGCCTGGAGCGGTGGCCTCTTTTCTCTGTCTCAGACGGATGGCACCACCACCGATACCGCCCTGGGCTCCATCACGGCCGCCGGCGGCGTGGGAGGCTATAGCTTCAACTTTCCCAGTGTCACACTCACCCAGGCAATCCCCAACACCGGGTTCGCCATACTGAACTTCGCTTTCACCATCGTCTATAACATCACCGGCGGAGCCTTGGTTCTGCCTGCTCAATTCCCGATCTTCTCAGTCAACGGCACCACCCAGGCTCCCGCCGGCTTCGCTGCGATCAACGGTTCCATCGACTACATCGGCTTCGACGCCGCCGCCAGTTACAGCGTCCTGGAAACCGTCAACTATAACCAAACCTACACCTTTCCTCCCGGTACCTTCGGCGGCCCCGTCTCCGGCGTCCCCGTGTTCGGCGGCCCGATCAACGGAGGCACCGGGCTCATCGCTGGCACCACCCTCACCCTTGTCGGCAATCTCAACTTCAAGGTGGATCCGGCCAGCATCAACGCCACCACCGTCCCCGAGCCTTC